>NZ_JBSWXU010000008.1:0-76045 GCF_056160785.1 Mycobacterium sp. ABE4_509
GAGCAGGGCGGCGACGGCCCGAAGGCCGGTCAAGGCGGGATCGCGGGCCGCCGCGGCGGCGCCGCAGCGCACGCCGGGGCTGGCTGACACCTCGTCGAGTGTAGCTAACTAACGCGGGTCAGATTCCGAACTGCTCTTTGATGGCCTGGGTCTGGAAGTGTTCGACGATGATGCCGACCAGTGGGATGGTGCCGGCCAGCAGCACGCCGACGGTCTTGGCGATCGGCCACCGGACCTTGACCGCGAGGTTGGCGGTGAACAGCAGGTACACGAAGTACACCCACCCGTGCACGACGGCGATCCAGCCCAGCGAGTCGTCGTTGAAGCCGTACTTCATCACCATCTCGTAGCAGAGCGCGATCAGCCACAGACCGGTCACCCAGGCCAGCACTCGGTACCCGAGCAGGGCTTTGCGGATGACGTCGACGGGTGCGGTGGGGGCGGGGGAGTCGGGTGCGCTCACTGGCGGTGTTCCTGTCACTCTCGGGTCGGTGTCGCGTCGCCGTCGTTTCGGGCCAGTTCGGCCAGATAGGCGTTGTACTCCTGTAGGGCGGGATCATCGCCGTTGCCGGCCGGTGGTGCCGCGCCGGGGCGCTCGGGAAGCAGGCCGGCCGGGATCTCGGTGACGGTGTCCGACGATTGTGGCTGCGGGGGTGCTTCCTCGTAGCGGACGAACTTGAAGTAGGCGTAGACGCAGAACCCGGCGAACAGGGGCCACTGCAGCGCGTAGCCCAGATTCTGGAAATCGCCGGCGGTGGATTCGAAGCGGGTCCACTGCCACCAGGCCAGCCCGAGGCAGCCGCCGGCCGCGACGATCACCAATGCGATGAGCGCCGGCCTCCTACGCCGCGTAGTGGACACCGTTCAACGGTACCGCGCTACCATCGTGGCGCTGCGAGCGCGAGTGGCGGAATTGGCAGACGCGCGGGATTTAGGTTCCCGTGTCCTAGGACGTGGGGGTTCAAGTCCCCCCTCGCGCACTCGACTTGTCAGACCTCCGTCGCACACTCCTGGGAGAAGGACGCACGGAAACCTCGTGGCTAGGGGCTGACATGGACAACTGGGGAGACATCGTCGTCGTCGAGAACGGCGAGTGCCGCGCGTATGACTGGCACTGGGCGGGGCAACGCATTCTCGACATCCTGATCGGCGGCCCGGACCTGGCCCGCCGCCACATCGCCACGTTCCGGCAGGCCGGGGAGCGCGAGCCGCAGCCGGTTCAGCCCGGCTGCAGCGGTGCGCTCCTGGACTTCGACCGTCGGCGCCTGCTGTTCTTCGGCGATGAACTGATGGACGATGTGCAGCGGCGCCGGGCACTGCTCTGCGTGCTGGGCGACCTCTGGCCCGGATTCCAGGTGGGCTGGGCCCACGGCGGCACCCACCAACTCGCCGACTACGTCGGGCTGACCTGTCCGGTGCGGCCGTGGGACAGCCGACCTCCGGTCGTCGCGCAGCCGAACCGCGATATGCCCTGTCACCTGGTCTCGGTGACCGACGCTGGGGGCGCCGTGCACTTCTGGACACTCAGCCCCTACTACCGTATGGCGAAGTACGGTCCGGCCATCCTGAGCGCCCTGCCCGGTCGTGGCCGGACGAAGGTGACGCTGAAGGCGGCGCCGGCCTCCGGTATCCACGTCGATCCGCCCCGCAGGTTCGTCGGGGTCTGGCAGGACGTCGACACCTCGGGGGTGCTGGGCAGGCTGACCGAGATATGGCCGGGCTGGTCCGTCGAATTCTGGGCGGATCGATTCGAGGAGCACGTCGCGCGGTGCGGGAACGGGCTGCGGGCCCCGGTGGTGGATCTTCGGGCCGGGATCGACGACGTTCGGGAGTCGCTGCGACACCGCATCTACCGACGTGGCGACGACGGTCCGATGTCCGAGGCGCTGGCGCTCGCCGAGACGCTGGGTCGGATCGCACCCGGCTTGACGGTGCCCGCCGACGCGGTGATCGCGGGCCTCGTCCGGCCGACCCACGAAGAATGGCGCAGGTTCGAAGCCGCGTGCCGCACCGTAGACGCCAGCCGGGCGGCATGAGAAACGCTGTGCTGCAGTGGTTGTCAGAGGGCGCTGACGGTGTTCTTGCCGGCCTGCTTGGCCGCGCGCATCGCGGATTGGGCTCGAGCCATCAGTGTCGAAGCCGATTCGCCGGGGACGGCCAGGGTGGCGCCGACGCTCAACGACGTCTGGATCGTTGCGCCCGCGTAGTGGATGGGTTCGGTGGCGCAGTCACGGATCTTCTCGCCGATCATGACGACGTTGTCGAGGCCGTGCACGCCCGGCAGGAGCAGCAGAGCCTCGTCGTCGCCGATACGTCCGACGGTGTCACCCTGGCGCACGCAGTTGCGCAGCCGCATGGCCAGGATGGCGAGCACCACATCGCCGACGGGACGTCCGAACTTGCGGCCGATCGCCGCGAAATCGTCGATATCGCAGAACAAGACGCCGTTGTAGGGCCCGTGGACGCGGGGGTATTCGAGGGTGGCCTCCAGGCGTGCGATCGTGTCGGATTTCGTGGACAGCCCGGTCAGGCCCTCGCGCGAGCGCATCCGGAGCAGGTCGACCTCGAAGGTGGCGATGGTGGCGAGAACGTCGAAGAACACCTTGCCCACCGCTTGGGTCGGGTCATAGGACTGCCCGCCCAGCGACAACGTGACACCGCGTGCGGCGAGATCCTCGGCGATGGCGCAGGCTTCGGGAACCGATTGCGCCAACCGGTCCAGCTTGGGCACCACCAACGTGTCGCCTTCGTGCAGCGCGGCCAGGGCCTGATCGAGACCCGGCCGGTCTGTGGTCACGCCGGTGATGGTCTGGTCGAGGTAGATGCGGTCCGCGTCGACGCCGAGTTCCCGCAGCAGTCGCCACTGGGCCTTGAGGTCTTCGGTGGCCATGGAGCAGCGGGCGTAGCCGACGGAGCTGCTCTCGGTGCTCACCGTCGCAACGATAGCCAACGGCGCGGTGCCGAGTGCGCGATTGAGGGTCAGGCGGGCGCTGCGCTGATCTCGGTGGCGGCCGGCGTCACCTCGCCGGCCTGAGCCTTGAAGCACAGGATGCTGGAGGTGAAGCTGATCAGCGCGACGGCGGCGGCGAACACGGCGATCAACGTCTCGGACACGGTCCAGCTGCCCAGCGCGACCGCCAGGGCGATGATCGCGGTGACGATCAGGAACAGCCCGGTGGTGGCGAGCGTCTCGTGGAACGGGTCGTCGGTGAACGGGTCGGCCCCGGCCTGATCGGCCATCGGTTCTCCTTCTCGGCGTGCGGTGTGGTCCGGAAATACCCACTACGGTGTCGGCGAAACCTGGCCCGCGATCCGCACCTGTGATCGGGCCCACTGTGCATGCCGGTCGTTACGATGCCCACTGGGGTCGGCGGATCTGGTGCCCGGTCTGCGATCATGGCGATTGATCTGCGACCGAGGGGGGATTCACTACCCATGAGCGATCTCAAGTACCTGGATCTACACGGTGACCGTGTCGCCTACCGCGACGAAGGCAGTGCCGGCGACGGCCGCGAGACCCTGCTGCTGCTGCACGGAATGGCCGGCAGCTCGGACACCTGGCGCGCGGTGCTGCCGCAGTTGGCGAAACGGTACCGCGTCATCGCCCCGGATCTGCTCGGGCACGGTCGTTCCGCCAAGCCCCGCAGCGACTACTCGCTGGGCGCGTTCGCGGTGTGGCTGCGCGACCTGCTCGACGAACTGGGTGTCGACCGGGTGACCGTCGTCGGCCAATCCCTGGGCGGCGGTGTGGCGTTGCAGTTCGTCTATCAGCACCCCGACTACTGCCGGCGGTTGGTGCTGATCAGCAGCGGTGGCCTCGGCCAGGACGTCGGCTGGACGCTGCGGCTGCTCTCGGCGCCGGGCTTCGAACTGCTCATGCCGCTCGTCGCGCCGGCCCCGGTCGTCAGGGCCGGCGAGAAGCTGCGCGGCCTCTTCGCCAAGGCCAACATCCAGTCACCTCGGGGTGCGGAGATGTGGAGCGCCTACTCGTCGTTGTCCGATCCGCAGACCCGGCAGGCCTTCCTGCGCACGCTGCGCTCGGTGGTCGACTATCGGGGGCAGGCCGTGAGCGCGCTGAACAGGCTGCATCTGACCTCGGAACTGCCGTTGATGGTCATCTGGGGCGACCAGGACCCGATCATTCCGGTCGAGCACGGCCGTGCGCTCAACGAGCTGCGCGCCGGGTGCCGTCTCGAGGTGCTCCCCGGGGTCGGCCACTTCCCGCACGTGGAGAAGCCCAACGACGTGATCGATCTGCTCGACGACTTCATCGCCACCACCGGCCAGGCGGCACCGGTCGACCCGGTCCGGACCGGAAGTCGCTGACCCCCGTCACCAGGGGGAGGGGGAGCCCGACCGGATCCGGGCGACCTCGGTTCGTGCGAAGCGAACTTCATCGGTGTCGGCGCCGCGGGCGTCGGCCACTGCGTTGGAGAGGTCGAATGCCGCGTGCAGGACCCACCGGCGCTGTCGTCGCTCGCGCCGGCCGCCTTCTGCCCGCCGGTAGGCCTTGCGCGCCTTACGGTTCCCGGCGAGCGCCTCGAGTTCGGCGTCGGTGATGACGCCGCGGGCCAGCTCGGGCGCCATGACGTCGCGCATGATCTCGCGTTGCCGTGCGATGGTGAGCTCGAAGACGCGCACCACGATCAGCAGCGCGACCACGATCTGGGCGACCAGCAGCAACAAGGCGAGCAGTCCGTTGGCCCCGGCGATGGCTTGGGTGGAATCCCACAGCCCATGCAACAGCACGGGTATGAGCAGCAACACGATCCCGCGGCCGACCCGGCGAGGTTCGGCCGGGCGGCCCATCAGGTAGATCACCCCGGCGCAGAAGATCGCGCTGTAGACGATGTGGGCGGCGACTCCGCTGATCAGCCGGATCCACACGGTCGCCATCGACGCGGCCACCGGATCGGCGCCGAATTGCGAACCCGCGGCGGCGATGACATAGGAGATGTCTTCGAGGATCTCGAAGCCCAGGCCGATGAACGCCCCGAGGATGAAACCGTCGAAGGCGGTGCGCACCAGCCGCGGAGCCAGCGCGATCAGCAACAGCAACCCGGCGCCCTTGGCGAGCTCTTCGGTGAACGGTGCCGACAACCCGGCTCCCCAGTCCAACGTCCAGGCTTGGCCGAAGGTCTTGGCGTAGATGGAGCCGAGCGCGCCGTTGGCCGTCGCCGCCAGCGCGTCGGTTGCGGCGAACGCGCCCCACAGGAACGCCAGGAGCAGCAGTGCGGCCGGAAGCTCGGCGTAGCGGTCGATGCGCTGGGTGAACCACCAGAACAGGGCGCCGTAGATGCCGAACATCACCACCGCCAGCGCCACGGCCGCTCCGTAGGCGGCGATCTGACCGCTGAGCTGGGATGCGAACCCGAGCATGCCGCTCAGTACCAGCGCCAGGTAGGCCCAGAAGGCCAGGTTGCGGGGTTGGTAGACGACGAAGCGACGACCCCAGCCGGCCCGGTCGAGCACATCGACGCGGACCCGGTCCAAGTCGGCCACGGTAGGGGTGGTCGTCGTCATGCGACGTCCCGGTGCTGCCGGCTGATGCTGCTCAACATCCGGTTCACCGCCGCTGCCGAGTCGGGGTCACCGTCGGCGGGCGCGATCACCCTGACGACCACCCCCCGGTCTCCCAGGACGAAGGCGGCGATCAGTCCGTCGGTCTGCAGACCGCTCAGCGGCGCCACGACCCCTGTCGCGCCGCCGTCGGTGGTGATGGTGGACCGCTCCGCGGAGATGGACGCGCCGGTCCCCCCGGTCAGGGCGTCGGTGGTTTGCCCGACCTGGTCGAGCAGAGCGTTCTCGTCCTCGTGGAACTCGCCGACGGTGAGCGTGAACTGCACGTCGCCGTCGATGAGACTGGCGGTGTCAGGGTAGGAGCCTGTCGCCGGGGGCCGGCCGGCGCGGACTCCGGAGGTGATGCCCCAGCCGGCTTCGGGGACGAAGGTGATGTCCCCCTCGAGCTGCATCAGGTCGCCGGGCCGCACCGGGTCGTCGTAGGCGATCGAGGCGTCGACGGCCGGGAGCACGAAGGTCAGAACGCCGGCCACGGCGAGTACCGCGAGCGTCGGCCCGATACTGCGACGGTCGAGTCCGCACCAGCGCCGGTCTACCGGGACCCATCTCTCGTCGGGTTCGTAGCGCGGCGTCGTCGCGGCATCGGGGCTGTGCCCGGCTGTGGTCATCCCCCCACCTTTCGGCGGCTCATTCTAGGTTGCCCGACCGGACGCGGGTCCGGATTCGGTCTCGTCGCCGCCCGTGTCGGGCGTACCGCCAGCGCTGGGACGCTCAGAGCATTCAGAAGTCCGACGTGCTGACCCGGCGCCGGTAGGCCGACGGTGTCTCGCCGCAGAACTGCGTGAAGGCCCGGGTGAACGAGCTGATGCTGTCGAACCCGACCGCGGTCGCCGTTTCCTGCACGGTCTGGCGTGGCGCGGCCAGCAGGGCCATCGCCCGCAGCATGCGGGCGTGCAGCAGATAGGTGCGCCACGGCAATCCCAGTGTGTCGGCGAACAACCGGCGCAGGGTGCGTTCGGACACCGACACCGCGCGGCTGACCTGCTCGCAGGTGACGGTGTCGAGGTGGGCCTTGGTGTACTCCAGCGCGGTGGCCACGATCGGGTGTTCGGAGGTCGGCAGGCTCAGCGGCGCCTCGTGGTCGAGGGCCTCGTCGACCAACGCCGCCAGGGTGCGGAAGAACCCGTCGGAGCGGTCGTCGCCCTCGGCTCGGTCGATCGGCCAGCGCAGCCCGTAGATCATCATCTCGCGGATCAGCGGGGACACCGCGAGGATGCGGGCCCGCCCACCGTCGTCGGCGATCAGTGACCGGTCGAACATCACCGCCACCGTCTTGACGTCGGGATTCATCACCGCCTGATGCTCGAGCCCAGCCGGTATCCAGGCCGCCTGCTGGGGTGGCAGCAGATAGTGCGCCGTGTCGGTCTCGACCTCGACGACGCCGTGCAGCGCGTATTCGATCTGGTGGACCTCGTGGGAGTGCCAGCCGGTGATCAGCGCGTCGCCCTCGTAGAGGTAGCTGCCGGCCAGGGCGCGCCCACCGCGGCGCAGCTCGATGACCCGGCGGCGGGTAGGGCCGAACGGCTCTTGGTCGCCCTCCGGCTCCAGATTGGCCGCTGCGGACAAGACTCTGTCCGAAGACGCGGAGACGGTCACGGGATCTCACGGTACTACTTGAGGTAGCAGCGCCGCGCCCGCGAGGAGTGCGAGGAGACCGAGGAGGCACAGTGAACGTTGACGACCTGATCCTGGTGAGCATCGACGACCACGTCGTGGAACCCCCCGACATGTTCCTGCGCCACGTGCCCGAGAAGTACAAGCCCGAAGCCCCGATCGTCGTCACCGACGACAAGGGCGTCGACCAGTGGATGTATCAGGGCCGCCCGCAGGGGGTCAGCGGGCTCAACGCGGTGGTGTCCTGGCCGGCCGAGGAATGGGGCCGTGATCCGGCCGGCTTCGCCGAGATGCGACCGGGTGTCTACGACGTGCACGAGCGGGTTCGCGACATGAACCGCAACGGCATCCTCGCCTCGATGTGCTTCCCGACGTTCACCGGTTTCTCGGCCCGGCACCTCAACATGCACCGGGAAGAGACCACCCTGGTCATGGTGTCGGCCTACAACGACTGGCACATCGACGAGTGGGCCGGCAGCTACCCCGACCGGTTCATCCCGATCGCGATCCTGCCCACCTGGAACCCCGAGGCGATGTGCGCCGAGATCCGCCGGGTCGCGGCCAAGGGCTGCCGTGCGGTGACGATGCCGGAGCTGCCGCACCTCGAGGGCCTGCCGAGCTATCACGACGACGAGTACTGGGGCCCGGTGTTCCGCACGCTCTCCGAGGAGAACGTGGTGATGTGTCTGCACATCGGCACCGGCTTCGGCGCGATCAGCATGGCGCCCAACGCGCCGATCGACAACATGATCATCCTGGCCACCCAGGTGTCGGCGATGTGCGCGCAGGACCTGTTGTGGGGACCCGCGATGCGCAACTATCCGGACCTGAAGTTCGCGTTCTCCGAGGGCGGCATCGGCTGGATCCCGTTCTATCTCGACCGCAGCGACCGCCACTACACCAACCAGAAGTGGCTGCGCCGCGACTTCGGTGACAAGCTGCCCAGCGACGTGTTCCGCGAGCACTCGCTGGCCTGCTACGTCACCGACAAGACCTCGCTGAAGCTGCGCCACGAGATCGGCATCGACATCATCGCCTGGGAGTGCGACTACCCGCACTCGGACTGCTTCTGGCCCGACGCGCCCGAGCAGGTGCTCGCCGAGCTCAACGCCGCCGGAGCGTCGGATTCCGACATCAACAAGATCACCTGGGAGAACTCCTGCCGGTTCTTCTCCTGGGATCCGTTCAAGCTGACCCCGAAGGACCAGGCGACGGCCGGCGCGCTGCGCGTCAAGGGTGCCGACGTCGACGTGTCGATCAAGCCGCGTGCCGAGTGGGCGCGCCTGTACGACGAAAAGCAGTTCGCGCGGGCCTGATCGGCACGGCGAGTCAGCGCCGGCGAAACAGCCGGCGCAGCTGACCCGCCCACCCGGTGGGCGCCGGCGGGCGCCGGGACGCGTAGGGCCACGGCTGGTTGCGTTCCGGAACCGATTCCGCGCGTGCCTGTTTGAGTTGACTGCGCAGGTGAGTGCGCAGCTCGAGCAGGTCGGGATCGTCCCAGCGGTTGCGTGCCTCGATCGGGTCGTCGGTCAGATCGTAGAGCTCCCACTGATCGTCGAGGGGATCGCTGCGGTACATCGGGCCGCCCATGCCGTCCGCGGCGAGGTGACGCACACCCGGTTCGGTCCAGGTGGCCGGGTCGTCGAACGAGCGGACCAGCTTCCACAGATGCCCGCCGCCGCCGGGCGCCGCGGCGTCGTCGACGTGCAACACCAGCCCCTCAAAGTTGGCCGCGGTGTGGGCGGGAACCCGGATGCGTAAGGGAGCGGGGACCTTCGAGGTCAATCCGAGCATCCGGGCGATCCCTGATGCGCCGGTGTCACCTTCGAGCATGTTGTCGCGGGTCATCAGGTACACCGCGCGCTCGCTGTCGGCGGGAGCGCCGCCGACCACCGCCATCAGATCCTGCCCGGGCAGCGGGTGCACCTCGGAGAACGATCGGGACAGCTCTGAAGCGGTGGCGGCGACGTCGACCCCGGCCGCCGAGAGCAGGGTGGGCACCAGATCGACGTGCGAGGTCGGGGTGCTCACCACCCGCGCCGATGTGACGTCGCGGCCCACCCGCGCGACGACGAACGGCACCCGGGTCGCCTCGTCGTAGAGGTTGAACCACTTCTGGTGCAGGCCACCGTGGGCGCCGAGCAGGTCGCCGTGGTCGGCGGTGCGCACCAGCACGGTGTCGTCGGGACCGTCCGCCGACCCACCCTCGGTCACCGCGCGGCGGACCCGGTCGATCGGCCCGTCGACCTCGGCGTGCAACCGGTAGTACAGGTCACGGTAGCTCTGGGCGTTGCGTCGGTAGGTCCGCTCGACCACCCGCGCCGGTCCGTACCCCGAGTAGTAGGCCTCCCGGAACGCGATCTGCGCCGCGGGTTTACCGGACAGGTCTTCGTCGTCGGTGGGTGACGGCGGGACCGGGGGCGGGTCCAGCGGCGACGGCCCGATCGGACTGCGCCGCGTCCACGCCGGGAACAGGACGATGTCGTGCGGATTGACGAAGCTGGCCACCAGCAGAAAGGGGCGCAGCGCCGCGGGGTCGCCGGCGCGCCTGCGCGCGTAGCGGTCCTCGAGCCAGGCCACCACGCGGTCGGCGATGAGCTGATCGCGCCGTATTCCGGCGTTGGACAGCTTGGCCCCGTGCGGCTCGGGGCCGACCCACCCCGAGAAGCCGTAGGGCTCGAGCGGGTCGGCCTCGAGATACCGGCGCACCGCGTCCTCGTCGACGACCCCGTCGTCGTCGTTGGTGTCCAGGGACCCGCCGGTGGCGGGGTCGGTCAGGTCGGCGTGGGAGATGTGCCACTTGCCGTCGTAGTGGGTGTCGTAGCCGGCCGCGCGGAACCAGTTTCCGAGCGTGGGCACTTCGCCGCGGCGCAACCACCGCAGCCGGGAGTCGTCGTAGGACTTGCCGATTCCGTCGGTCTGGGTGACCCCGTGCAGGTCGGGGTAGTGGCCGGTGAAGATGGTCGGCCGGCTCGGCACGCAGGCCAGCGAGCCGGTGTAGTGCCTGGTGAAGCTCACTCCGTTCTCGTCGAACCACTTTCTGCCCGCGAGGGTCAGCGAGCGCCAGTCGCTGATCGCCGGGCTCTCGTAGGGCGGGGCGGCGCGTTCCTCGTCGGTCATCACCAGGACGATGTCGGGCCGGGTGGACGTCATGCGGCGACTCCTTCGGATGCGGTGGCCAGTCCTTTGAGCAGCGCCTCGGAGCGCCCGGCCATGAGCCTGGCCATGGCCGGCTCTGCGACGAAGCGCAGCAGCCGGCGCGTCACGTGCACGGTGCTGGTCAGGGTCACGAAGGTGCCGCCCGAGATGCCGGGTTCCAGTGTCCAGCGGTTGGAGGCCGCGACGAAGGTGGGCAGCCCGGTGATGTCGTAGGCCAGCACGCTGGGCGGATCGAACCGGGTGATCGTCTCGATGAGCGTGTCACGGCCGATCTGGATCCGGCGGGCGGTGCCGACGGCCTCGGCGTGATGATCGAGCAGACACGAGTGATCGATCTCCTCGGCCCAGGCGCTGACCGCGCCGAAGTCGGCCAGGACGCTCCACACCGTTTCGCGGGATGCCCGCACCATGCGGGAGCGGCTGCTCACGGTCATCACCCCATCCAACTCTGTCGGCGGGGCGGCCGCCAGGTCAACGCGCCGAGACGCCGGCGAGCACGGTGCGGGTCATGGAGCCGGCGCGGCGGCGTGCGAAGGAGCGTCCCTCGCTGAGGATGGCGTAGACCACGCCCCCGACGACGGCGTCGGCGGCGTCGCGCGCGGTGTCGTCGGTGAGGCCGGCGGCCAGCAGCCGGTCGCAGACGGTGTCGCGCAGCGGGGTGTTGAACCCGGCCTGCAGCCGGGCCTGGGTGTCGGGGTGCTCCACGCCGGCGATGGTCAGGATGCGCAGCATGGCGTGTCCGCGGGCGGTGGTCAGCGTGGTGGCCAGCGCGGTCGCCCAGTCGCAGACATCGGCCGCGACGTCGTCGGTGTAGGAGATCGGCCGCAGGATCTTGTCGGCGTCTTCGAGGATGACGTCGGCGACCAGGGCGTGCCGGCTGGGCCACCACCGGTAGATGGTCTGCTTTCCGACGCCGGCGCGAGCCGCGACCGCCTCGATGCTCAGTTTGTCGAAACCGCGCTGCAGCAGCAGTTCCCGGGTGGCATCGACGATGGCCACGCGTGACTTCTCGCTGCGCCGCCGAGGCGCGGCGAGCTCGCCGGCCATCAACCGGCTCCCGCCGGCCGTGGCTTTACATGCTGGACCATCGACCGTAGTGTGCCACAAGACGAGACGCACCGTCTCGTAAAGGCGTGCGGAGGGCTGACGGGCAATGGCGGCAACGAAGCTGGTGATCGGCGCCAGCGGGTTCCTCGGCTCACACGTGACACGACAGTTGGTGGCACGCGGCCAGGACGACGTCCGGGTGATGATCCGCACCACCAGCTCCACCCGCGGTATCGACGACCTGCCCGTCGACATCCGCTACGGCGACATCTTCGACGCCGAGGCGCTGCGGGCGGCGATGGACGGGTGTGACGTCGTCTACTACTGCGTCGTCGACGCGCGTCCGTGGCTGCGCGACCCGCGCCCGCTGTGGCGCACCAACGTCGACGGTCTGCGCAATGTCCTCGACGTCGCTGTCGAGGCCCAACTGCGCCGATTCGTGTTCACCAGTTCGATCGGCACCATCGGCCGAAACCCGGGTGGGCTGGCCGACGAAGACACCGCGCACAACTGGCTCGACGTCGGTGGTGACTACATCGGCTCCCGGGTCGCCGCCGAGGACATGCTGATGCGCTACTGCGCCGACGCCGGCCTGCCGGGGGTGGCGATGTGCGTGGCCAACACCTTCGGGCCGGGGGACTGGCTGCCCACCCCGCACGGCGGAATGTTGGCCGCCGCGGTGCGCGGTGCGCTGCCGTTCTACATCGACGGCTACGAGTCCGAGGTCGTCGGTATCGAGGATGCCGCACTCGCATTGATCCTGGCGGGGGAGCGCGGGCGGGTCGGCGAACGCTACATCGTCTCCGAGCGTTTCATGTCCACTCGGCGGATACATGAAATCGGCTGTGCCGCAGTCGGTGTCACTCCACCGCGGTGGGGTGTGCCGATCCGCGCCATGTCGGCGGCCGGATACCTGGGCAGCGCCGCGGCCAAGCTCCTGGGTAGAGACGTCATGCTCACTCCGCTGAACATCCGGCTGATGCACATCATGACCCCGCTCGATCACTCGAAAGCCTTGTCCGAGCTGGGCTGGAACCCGCGGCCCACGTCCGAGGCCATCGAGGCGGCCGCCCGATTCTTCCGCGGACGAACCCGCGCGGCGGCCGCGACGGAGGGTTCCCGATGACGCTCGGACTCACCCCCGAACAACACCAGCTCGGCGATGCCCTGGCCCAGTTCGCGGCGCGTCACGCCCCGATCGACAAGACCCGGCAGACGTTCGACGCGATAGCCGCCGGCGAACTGCCGCAATGGTGGGATGACTTGGTGACCAACGGTTTTCACGCCGTTCACCTGCCCGAGGCGGTCGGCGGACAGGGCGGCACCCTGATGGACGGTGCCTGCGTGCTGGAGTCCGCGGCGACGGCGCTGCTGCCCGGGCCGCTGCTGCAGACGGTGACGGCCGGCGCGGTGGTGCAACTGGGTGAGGACAACGAGACGGCCCGCGCGGTGCTGGGGCGGCTGGCGACGGGCGTCCCAGCGTGCGTCGTGCTGCCCGGCGCCGACAGCGTGGCGACCGAGCTATCAGGGGGTTCCTGGACCCTGTCGGGGACGACCCCACCGACACCCGGCCTGTGCTCGGCGCAGCTGGTCCTGTTGGCCGCCCGCGCCGGCCGGGACACCGTATGGCTGGCCGTCGACGCGACCTCGCCCGGCGTACGCATCGAAGCCTGCGCGAGCACCGACAAGACGGTCGACGTCGGGGTCGCTCACTTCGATGGCGTTGCCTGCGGGCAGGATTGGCAGCTCACCGGAATCGACGACGACCGGGCGCGGTGCCTGGCCGTGGCGCTGAGCGCCTGCACCGCGGCCGGCACAGTGCGCTGGTGCGTGACCGCGGTGACCGAGCATCTGCGCACCCGCGAGCAGTTCGGCAAGCCGATCGGGACATTTCAGGCACTGCAGCATCAGGCGGCGATGCTGCTGGTGAACAGCGAACTCGCGACGTCAGCGGCATGGGACGCGGTGCGCGCGGTCGACGAGGACCCCGCGCAGAGCCGGATCGCCTCGGCGGGAGCGGCGCTGATGGCGATCGGGCCGGCACCGGAACTGGTGCTCGACACGTTGACCATGTTCGGCGCGATCGGATTCACCTGGGAGCACGATCTGCACCTCTACTGGCGCAAAGCCACCAGCCTGGCCGCCTCCGTCGGCCCGACCGGACGCTTCGCGCACAGCCTCGGTGAGTTGGGTCGGCACCACCACCGGGATGTCTCGGTCAAACTCGGGGATCTCGACGGCGAGTTCCGCCGCGACGTGGCCGCCGTGCTCGACGAGGCACTCACGCTGCGCAACGACCGCCCGGGTCGCCAGGGTGACTACCCCAACCAGGCCACCGGCCCGCAGCGCACGCTGATCGCCGAGGCGGGACTGATCGCCCCGCACTGGCCCAGGCCGTGGGGTGTCGACGCCACCCAGCGCCAGCAGTTGATCATCGACGAGGAGTTCGCCAAGCGGCCCGATCTGGTGCGGCCCTCACTCGGCATCGCCGAGTGGATCCTGCCGACCTTGATCAGCGCGGCGCCCGAAGCCATCCAGCAGCGATTCATCCCCGCCACGCAACGCGGTGAACTCGGCTGGTGCCAGCTGTTCAGTGAACCCGGCGCCGGCTCCGATCTGGCCTCGTTGAGTACCCGGGCGACCAGGGTCGAGGGTGGCTGGCGGGTCAACGGGCACAAGATCTGGACCTCCTCCGCGCACACCGCCGACTACGGTGCGCTGCTGGCCCGCACCGACCCCGACACCGCCAAACACCGTGGGCTGGGCTACTTCATCGTGGACATGGGTGCCGAGGGCATCGAAGTATCGCCGATCCGGCAGGCCAACGGGGAAGCGCACTTCAACGAGGTGTTCCTGACCGATGTGTTCGTGCCCGACGAGATGCTGATGGGCGGGCCCACCGACGGATGGAGCCTGGCCATCGCGACCATGGCCCAGGAGCGGGTGGCGATCAGCGGCTACGTCAACTTCGACCGGGCCGCCATCCTGCGCCGGCTGGCCGACCGCGAAGGCCCCGACCGGGACCGGGTGTTCTCGGCGCTGGGGGAGGCCGACGCCTACGCCAACGCGATCAAGGTGCTGGCCGTGCGGGAGGTGATCCGGCTGCTCGACGGGCAGCCGCCGGGCCCGGCGTCGAGCATCGCCAAGGTGGCGATGAACGTCATGCTGCGCCGCACGTTCAAGGCCACCCTCGAGCTCACCGCGCCCACGGCGCTGGTCGAGACGACCGGGAGCGACGAGTTCCCGGTGGTCGAGCAGTACTTCCACCTGCCCGCCGAGCTGCTCGGCGGCGGGACCAAGGAGATCCAGCTCAACATCATCGCGCAGATGATCCTGGGGCTGCCCCGCCGCTAGCCGGCGAACGATCGCAGAGGAGCGAATGCATGGGGTTACGCGGCGAAGCTGCGATCGTCGGCTACGTGGAGTTGCCGCCGGAACGGATGAACAAGGCGAGCGTGGCACCGTTCACCCTCGAACAGTGGGCGGAGCTGTCGGCGGCCGCGCTGGCCGACGCGGGCCTGTCCGCCGAGCTGGTCAACGGGATCACCACGTCGCCGCTGGGCGAGTCGGAGATCTTCGTTCCGTCCACGGTCGCCGAATACCTCGGTGTGGACGCGAATTTCGCCGAGCACGTCGACCTGGGCGGTGCGACGGCCGCGGCGATGGTGTGGCGCGCCGCCGCCGCGATCGAGCTGGGGATCTGTGACGTGGTGTTGTGTGCGATCCCGGCCCGCTACATCACCCACACCTCGGACAGGAAACCCAAGCCCTTGACCGATGCCGTGTTCTTCGGCGCGTCGAGTAACCAGTTCGGTTCTCCCCAGGCCGAATTCGAGATCCCCTACGGGAACCTCGGGCAGAACGGCCCCTACGGGCAGGTGGCCCAACGCTACGCCTCGGTGTACGGCTACGACGAACGCGCGATGGCCAAGATCGTCGTCGACCAGCGGGTCAACGCCAACCACACCGAGGGGGCCATCTGGCACGACACGCCGCTGACCGTCGAGGATGTGCTCGCCAGCCCGGTGATCGCCGACCCGCTGCACATGCTCGAGATCGTGATGCCCTGCGTCGGTGGCGCCGCCGTCGTCGTTGCCGGCGCCGAGGTGGCCGCGCGCGCCAGGAACCGTCCGGTGTGGATCAAGGGGTTCGGCGAGCACGTGCCGTTCAAGACACCGACCTACGCCGCCGACCTGCTGAACACCCCGATCACCCGGGCCGCCGACACCGCGTTCGCGATGTCGGGTCTGACCCGCACACAGATGGACATGGTGTCGATCTACGACTGCTACACCATCACCGTGCTACTGAGCCTCGAGGATGCCGGGTTCTGCGAGAAGGGCAAGGGCATGGAGTTCGTCGCCAGCCACGACCTGACGTTCCGCGGCGACTTCCCGCTCAACACCGCAGGCGGCCAGCTCGGCTTCGGCCAGTGCGGCAACGCCGGCGGCATGCACCACGTCTGCGATGCCACCAGACAGATCATGGGCCGGGCCGGGACCGCCCAGGTCGCCCAGTGCGACCGGGCCTTCGTCTCCGGCAACGGCGGCATCCTGTCCGAACAGACCACCCTCGTGTTGGAAGGGGACTGACGATGAGCATGACGTTCCAGCGGCCGATGCCGGTGAAAACCCCGACCAGCGCACCGTACTGGGATGGACTGGCCCAGCACCGGGTGATGATCCAGTACTCGCCGTCGTCGGGACGCTACGTCTTCTACCCGCGGGTGCGTGCGCCCGGAACCCTCGCCGATGACCTGGAGTGGCGGGAGATCTCCGGCATGGGAACGCTCTACTCGTTCACCGTGGCCCGTCGCCCGGTCGGGCCGCACTTCGCCGACGCGGTGCCCCAGCTGCTGGCCATCGTGGAGTGGGACGAGGGGCCGCGTGTCACGACGGAGCTGGTCAACGTCGAGCCCGCGGACATTGAGATCGGCATGCGGGTCAAGCCGGTGTTCTGCGACTACCCGGAGCACGAGGTGACGATGCTGCGCTACGAGCCGGCGGAGCGCCGATGAGCACCGACTCTCAGCAGATCAGCGATGTACTGGTGCGGTATGCCACCGGCATCGACCGCCGCGACTGGGCGTTGTTCCGCACGGTGTTCACCGGGGACTGCGAACTCGACTACGGCGATATCGGGACCTGGCACGGCATCGACGCCGTGGTCGAGTTCATGACCGCCGCCCACGAGATGGCCGGGCACACGCTGCACCGCATCACCAACCAGGTGATCGCGGTCGACGGGGACACCGCGACCGCACGGGCCTACGTGGACGCGCTGATCATGTCCCAGGACAACAGCTCCGGCGTCAACGCGGCCGGGTTCTACGACGACACACTGGTCCGCACCGGCGCCGGATGGCGCATCGCCCGGCGCCGCTTCACCACTGTCCTGGTCCGGGCGGTGAGCGCCGGGTGACCTTCGCGCAGAAGTACGGCCCGTGGGCACTGGTCGCCGGTGCCTCCGACGGGGTCGGTGCGGCGTTCGCCGAGGCGCTCGCCGAACGGGGTGTGCACGTCGTCCTGCTGGCCCGGCGCGAGGCGGTGCTGGCCGATGTGGCGGCCGGCATCGAAGCACGCACCGGCGGGCAAACCCGGGTGCTGCCCGTCGATCTGGCGGCTGCGAACGCGACCGAGGTGGTACTCGAGGGGGCCGCCGACCTGGAGATCGGGTTCCTGGTCTACTGCGCGGGAGCTGACGCCGACTTCAAGCCCTTCCTGTCCCAGCCGATCAGTTCCGCGCAGGAGATGCTGCAGCGCAACTGTGCGGTGCCGATGCAGCTGTGCCACCACTTCGCGCCGGCGATGGTGCAGCGGGGCAGCGGCGGCATCGTCATCCTCGGGTCGGGGGCGGGATTCGCCGGTGGCCCGAACATGGTGGCCTACGGGGCCACCAAGGCGTTCGACATGGTCTTCGCCGAGGCGCTGTGGACCGAGCTGCACGACAGCGGCGTCGACGTCCTGGGCCTCATCCTGGGCAAGACCGACACCCCGGCACTGCGCCGGCTCGAACACGCTCGCGGCCGGCTCGAATCGCTGGATCACCGCCCCGCCGACACCTCCTCGGTCGACGAGGTGATCACCGAAGCATTCGCCAACCTGACCAACGGGCCGACCTGGTTCGTCGGCGACACCATGCGGACGGTGGCACAACTGCTGGGGTCGATGTCACGCAACGACGCGGTACGGATGATCCAACAGGCCACCGCCGCCGCGATGGGTGAGGGCTGAGCTCGGAGGTCGCCGACCTCGGGCCCTTCGACGGATCAGCCCGCAGCCGAATCGACGGTCGCGGCCGCCGGCGGCGGGATCGGTCCGTAGAGTGCGGTGCTCACCGAGCGCCCGCGCAGTGTCGTCTCGCCGCGGCTGACCCATCGCGACCGCTCCGCGGCATCGGCCCGCTCGATGGCCGCGCCCGAGCCCAGCGCGCGGTCGGGGCATTCCTTGGCGCAGTCGGCCAGCCTCGCGGCTTCGTTGACCGCGTCACCGATCACGGTGTATTCGTAGCGGTTCTCGGCGCCGATGTTGCCGGCGAACACCGGCCCGGCCGACACCCCGATTCCGAAATCCAGCGGCAGGCTTTGCAGTTCGGCCGCCAGCGCGCGGGCCGTGGCCAGCGCGGCCGAAGCGGGTCCGGCGACCTGCAGCGGGGCGCCGAACACCGCCAGCGCCGCGTCACCCTGGAACTTGTTGACCAGGCCGTGCCGGGCGTCGACCTGGGCCACGACAATGCGGAAGAAATCGTTGAGCACCTCGGCGACTTCGTGCGGCTCGTGATCGACGGCGAGCTGGGTGGAGCCGACGAGATCGATGAACAACACCGCCACGTCACGTTCGTCACCCGAGGTCGACTCGTCGGCGGCGACCGCGTAGCGGGCGACCTCCTCGCCGACGTGGCGGCCGAACAGATCCCGGAGCCGGTCGCGTTCCCGAAGCCCGGTGACCATGCTGTTGAACCCGCTCTGCAGCCGGCCGATCTCGGACCACTCGTACACCTCGACCGTGCGGTCGATGTGGCCGCGCTCGACGTCGGCCATCGCATCGATGACCTGGCTGACCGGATCCGAGATCGACATCGACACCAGGATCATCGCCCGCAGCCCGAGCAGGACCGCGACCAGGGCCAGCACCAGCAGCGCGAGCTCGATCGAGGTCGAATCGTCGATGAGCCAGCCATTGGAGCGCATGATCAGAAGCAGCGCGATGCCGGAACCCGGCAGCGCCGTGCACACCAGCCACATGATCAGCAGCCGCGCACGCACCCCGGGCACGGAGCGGCGCTGCCGCCCGGGCGGCACACCGGCCAGGATCGGCCGGAGAGTGCGCAGCGTGAACAGGAACCCGGTGCTGACCGTGGCGACCGCACCGAACAGCATCGTCGAGGCGACGACGATGACGGCCGCCAGGCCGGTGCTGACGGTCAGCGGTATCAGGATGGCCGCCGCAAGACCCCACGGCGCCAGGGTGATCGCGGCCTGGCGGCGGGTGATCTTCGACGCTGTGCGCACTTGAGCGTCCGACGGCGTCGCCCCGGTGGCAAGCCAGCTCAGCGTTGGCCGCACGGTCAGTACCGCGCCGACGGCGACGATGGCGGTGCCGACGACCACCTGCACCGCGAGGGTGATCAGCCCTTCGGTGGTCAGGGTGCGGCGGCCACCCAGCGAGACCACGATCGCGACGACCTCGGCGAGGGTGAGCAGATATGCCCAAGTGAGACCGGCGGCATAGCGCAACAGCAGGCGGCGTGGCCTCACAGCGCCGAAGCTATCAGCCAGGTGCCGGGACGGGACCCGCTTCGTCGGGGCGAGCCGACGGTTTCCACGGTCCGGGCAGGAAACACACCGCGACCGCGGAGATCACCGACACCGCGATCAGGTACCTCAAACCCGCGCCGATGCGGTCGGCGGCCCGGCCATCTCAGTCGCTGGCGGGCAGCGGCTTGGCCTCCTTGAGCGTCAGCGGGGTCGCCCCGATGCTGAGGGTGCCGGCCCCCGCCTTGGTGACCAGCACCTCGGCGCCGCTGTCGTCGACGTAACGCTTGCCCATCAGGGTGCCGTCCGACAACGCCGGGTCGATGGTGAGGGAGGAGTCCACCTCGCCACCCATCGCAACCATGAGTGCTCCTCCGGCCCGGAGGTCGTCGAGGCTGTCGGCGCTGCGAACCACGATGACCTGAGTGTCGCAGACCTGGCTCTGCATCCGTGTGCCGTTCTTGATCATGCGGGCTCCTTCGACTGGGCGTTGAGTTCGGTGACGAGTTCGCGGCGCAGCACCTTGCCGGTCGCGTTGGTGGGCAGTTCATCGCGGAATACGACCCGGTCGGGGGTGCGGGATCCGCGCAACTGGTCGCGGACGTGACCGCGCAGTTCCTCGGGGTCGGGTTCGGCGCCCGGACGGGGCACCACGACCGCGACGATGATCTGCCCCCATTCGCCGTCGTCGGCGCCGACGACGGCGCAGTCGCGTACGTGCGGGTGTTCGACGAGGACGTCCTCGATCTCGGCCGGGGCGATGTTCTCGCCGCCGCGGATGATCGTGTCGTCGGAGCGGCCGCCGATGAACAGGTAGCCCTCCTCGTCGAGGTAGGCCACGTCCTTGGTGGGGAACCAGCCCTGTTCGTCGAGCACCGAGCCGATGTCGGTGTACTTGCCCGACACCTGCTCGCCGCGGACGAACAACTCGCCCGGCTCGCCGGCACCGAGCACCGTGCCGTCCTCGCCGCGGATCTGCACCTCGACGCCGGGCACCGGCTGACCCACCGAACCGAGCCGACGGGCCGCCGCCGCATCGGTGGCGGCCAGCGCGGCGCGGTGATCCTCGGGAGTCAGCACCGCGATCGTCGAACTGGTCTCGGTCAGGCCGTACGCGTTGACGAACCCGACGGCCGGCAGCAGGGTCAGCGCCTTGCGGACCAACGGCAGCGCGACCTTCGATCCGCCGTAGGCCAGGGTGCGCAGCTTCGGCAGCTCGGTGCCCTCGGCCTCGAGCACGGTGACGATGCGGTCGAGCATCGTCGGGACGACGGTGGCCGAGGTGACGCCCTCGTCGAGCACCAGGCGCACCCACTTCGCGGCGTCGAAGTGGCGCAGGTACACCATCTTCCGGCCGGCGTAGAGGTTGGACAGGGCCGCCCCCACCCCGGCGATGTGGTACGGCGGCACGCAGATCAGCGCGGCGTCGCCGGGCTCGGCCGAGGCGAACTCGACCGTGCCGGTGACGTAGCTGGTGAGGTTGTTGTGGGTCAACTCAACGGCCTTGGGCTTGGAGGTGGTTCCCGACGTGAACAGCACCACGGCCACCGCATCCGGGTCGGCGAACACTGGAATTTCAGCGCCGGGTGGCCTGTTGCGGGCAGCTTCCAGGAACTCGTCGGAGCCCATCACCCGGTAGCCGTCTCCGACCGCGTCGCGGTATTCGTCGTCGACGACGACCAGCGGGTCGGGCAGGCGGTCCAGCAGCGCCCGCAGGCCCTCGGCCGAGAGCCGGTAGTTCAGCGGGGTGACCGGTACCGCTGCGCGCGCCGAGGCGAACAACAGCAGCGGCAACATCGCCCCGCCGGTGCCGACGTAGGCGACGTGTTGCGCGCCGGAGGCCGCGATGACGCCGGCACCGCCGTCGGCCAGGGTGCCCAGTTCTTCTGTGGTGAGCCGGATGTCGTCGGAGACCACGGCCGTCCGCATCGGGTCGGTCGAGGACGCCATTTCCAGCAGCAAAGAGATGCTCATGATTTATCCAGGAAGATATCCCACATCGGGTCGTCGCCACCGCCATAGCGCGACAAATCGGTCATGCCCGCGGCGGCGAGCACGTCGGCATCGATGTAACACTGCCCGTTGACGTCGGTCGATGGTCTGGCGAGGATCTCCACTGCGGCATCGGCCATGATGTCGGGGCTGCGTGACGCTTTGACGAGATCGTCGCCGTCGGCGAGGTTGGACACCGCCGAGGTGGCGATGTAGGTCTGCGGCCACAGGCAGCTGAACCCGATTCCGGCGTCACGGTATTCGGCCGCCCAGCCGAGCGAGAGCAACGTCATCCCGTACTTCGACAAGGTGTAGGTCGGGTGCGCGCCGAGCCAGTAGGGGTTCATGTTCAGCGGCGGGGAGATCGTCATCACCTGAGCCGAGGCGGACTTGCGCAGGTGCGGCAGGGCCGCCTTGGTGAGCAGGAACGTCCCGCGCACGTTGATGTCCATCATCAGGTCGAACTTCTTGGCCGACAGGTCTTCGGTGGGTTCGGTGGCGATCGCGCTGGCGTTGTTGACCACGACGTCGATGCCGCCGAAATGCTCCACGGCGGTCTGCACCGCACGCTCGACGTCTTCTTCCTTGCGGACGTCGCCGACCACCGCCACGCCCTTGCCGCCGGCGGCCTCGATGTCGGCGACGGCCGTGTGCACGGTGCCCGGCAGCCTGGGGTGCGGCTCGGCCGTCTTGGCCAGCAGCACCACGTTGGCGCCGCGTTTGGCCGCACCCAGTGCGATGGCCAGCCCGATGCCGCGGCTACCTCCCGACACGACCAGCGTTCGGTCGGTGAAAGGTGCCTGGCCTGGTTTGGTGGTGGGCCCTTCTGACAACGCAGCCTCCTCATCGCGGCACCGGATAGTGCCGTTCTCATTTTACGGGAATCCCATATTCGCTGTGTACCGGGGTTTGGAGCGGCCGCCACGGGCGTCGGCACCCGCTGCGGCGTGCAGCTTTCCCTCAGGCGGTATTGGCATTCTCATTTTTTGCAAGTACGTTATCCCGTGATGACCGACCCAGTCGACCACCTCGTACAGACCCCGTCCGGGATTCCGCTGGAACCCGTGTACGGGCCGGGCGACCGCGCCGCCGACCCGCCGCCGCCGGGGACCTATCCGTTCACCCGCGGCAACTTCGCCTCCGGATACCGGGGCAAGACGTGGACCTTCCGGCAGTACTCCGGATTCGGCACCGCCGAGGAGTCCAACCGGCGCTACCGCTATCTGCTCGACCAGGGCGGCACCGGACTGTCGGTGGCGCTGGACCTGCCCACCCAGTGCGGCTACGACTCCGACGACCCCGAATACGGCGAAGAGGTCGGGCGTGTGGGGGTGGCGGTGGACACGCTGGCCGACGCCGAGATCCTGTTCGACGGCATCCCGCTGGACAAGATCAGCACCAGCTTCACCATCAACGGCACCGCGGCGATCCTGCTGGCCTTCTACGTGGCGGCCGCCGAGAAGAAGGGGGTGCCGCGGGAGAAGCTCACCGGCACCATCCAGAACGACATCCTCAAGGAGTACGCCTCCCGCGGGACGTGGATCTGGCCACCGGAGCCCTCGCTGCGGCTGATCGCCGACACCATCGAGTTCTGCGCGGCCGAGGTGCCCCGCTTCAACGCGATCTCGGTGGCCGGCGCGCACTTCCGCGACGCCGGCGCCAACGCCGTCCAGGAGATGGCGTTCACCCTGGCCGACGGGGTCACCTACTGCGACACCGTGGTCGAGCGGGGCCGGATGACCATCGACAAGTTCGCCGCGCAGATCTCGTTCTTCTTCTACACCCACGGCGACTTCTTCGAGGAGATCGCCAAGTACCGTGCGGGCCGGCGGCGCTGGGCGACGATCGTGCGCGAGCGCTACGGGGCCACCATCGACAAGGCTTCGATGTTCCGGTTCGGCTGTGTGGCCGGGGGCGCATCGCTGTATGCCCCGCAGGCGCAGAACAACCTCGTCCGGGTGGCCTACGAGGCCATGGCCGCGGTGCTGGGTGGCGTGCAATCCATGTTCACCGCCGCCTGGGACGAGCCTTTCGCGCTGCCCAGCGAGGAATCGGCGACGCTGGCTCTGCGCACCCAGCAGATCCTGGCCTACGAGACCGGTGTGACCAAGGTGGCCGATCCGCTCGGCGGCTCCTACTTCATCGAGGCGCTCACCGACGCCACCGAGGAGAAGATCATCGAGATCATGCACGATCTCGAGACCCACGGTGGCATGGTGCGCTGCATCGAGGACGGATATCTGCAGGGGCTGATCGCCGACGAGGCCTACAAGATCCACCACGAGGTGGAGTCCGGCGAGCGGCCGGTGGTCGGGGTGAACAAGTTCGTCACCGACGAGGCAGCGCCCGAGATCGCCACCTACGAACTGGATGCCGAGGGCCGCGACCTGCAGCTCAAGCGGCTGGCCAAGGTCAAGGCCGAGCGCGACGGCGCCGCGGTGAAGATGGCGCTGGCCGAACTGGCCCGCGCGGCGGAGGGTGACGACAATCTGATGCACAAGCTGATCGACTGCGCCAACGCCTACTGCACGGTGGGCGAGATGGTCGCCACGCTGAAGTCGGTGTGGGGCGAATTCCAGCAGCCGGTGGTGTTCTGATGAGCGCTTGCGCGAAGAAGAGAGGGAGCTGAATGGGCGTGCGGGTGCTCGTCGCCAAGCCCGGACTCGACGGCCACGACCGGGGCGCCAAGATCGTCGCCCGTACTCTGCGTGACGCCGGGTTCGAGGTCATCTACACCGGGATCCGGCAGCGCATCGAGGACATCGTGTCCATTGCTCTGCAGGAAGACGTTGCACTGGTGGGTCTTTCGATCCTGTCCGGCGCGCACGTCGCGCTGACCACCCGGACCGTCGACGCGTTGCGGGCGGCCGACGCCGGTGACATCGCGGTCGTGGTCGGCGGCACCATTCCCCAGGGCGATGTGCAGAAGCTGCTCGACGCCGGCGCGGCCGCGGTGTTCCCGACCGGCACCTCGCTGGACGACCTGGTGCGTGACGTACGCGAGTTGACCGAACAGACTGCCGAATGAGGCGGCTTGCGCCGGTCAGATGGTGACGGAAGGGGAGTTCAGATGCGCCTCGGCGTGATGATCGGAGCCGAGCGCGGCGACATGGCGCGCAAGGTCAAGAAGCTGGTCGCCGACATCGAGTGGGCCGAGGAAGCCGGCCTGGACACCGCCTGGATGCCCCAGGTGCCCGACGATTTCGACTGTCTGACGATGGTCGCGCTGATGGCGGCGCACACGTCTCGGATCGAGCTGGGCACCGCGGTGGTACCGCTGCAGGCCCAGCACCCCATCGCGCTGGCCCGTCAGGCCCTTTCGGTGCATGCCATGGCGGCCGGCAGGCTGGCGCTGGGAGTGGGGCCGTCGCATCACTGGATCGTCCGGGACATGCTCGGGCTGCCCTATGAGAAGCCGGCCGCCTACACCCGTGACTACCTCGAGGTGCTCAACACCGCGATCGCCGGCCCGGGGCCCGTCGACGTGGAGAACGACACGTTCACGGTGCACAACCCGACCGTGCTGGGCGCGCAGTCGCCGATGCCGGTGCTGGTCGCCGCGCTGGGGCCGGTGATGCTCCAGATCGCCGGCGAGCACGCTGACGGTACTGTGCTGTGGATGGCTGACGAGAAGGCGATCGGTGAACACATCGCGCCGAAGATCACCAAGGCCGCGGCCGATGCCGGGCGCGCGGCGCCGCGCATCGTGGCGGGCATTCCGGTGTGTCTGTGCGCCAACTCCGAGGTCGACGCCGCCAAGGAGCGGGCGAACCGGATCCTCGCCGAGGCGGAGACGTCGCCGAACTACCAGCGCCTGCTCGACCGCGGTGATGCCCGCAATGTCGGGGATCTGTGCGCCGCCGGTGACGAGGAATCCATCCTGGCGCGGTTCCAGCAGTTCGCCGATGCCGGGGTGACGGATCTGTCGGTGCGGCTGCTGCCGATCGGCGACACCCGGGATGAGCTCGTCGCGTCGAAGTACCGCACCCGTGAGGTGATCGCCGAGCTCGCCAAGGCTGTGCGGTAGTGGGCAACTCGGGACCGCTGGCGGGTATCCGGATTCTCGAGGTCGGTGTCATGCTGGCTGGTCCGTACGCAACGATGATGCTCGCCGACCTCGGCGCCGAGGTGATCAAGATCGAGCCGCCCGGCGGCGAGATCTCCCGGCAGGTCGGCGACAGCTACTTCGCCAGCCTGAACCGCAACAAGCAGAGCGTGTGCCTGGATCTGCGGTCCGAGCAGGGGCGCCGAGCCCTCGGAGCGTTGGTCGCCGATTCCCATGCGCTGCTGGTGAACATGAAACCGTCGGCGATCCGGCGGCTGGGCCTGACCTACGAATCGTTGCGTGAGTTCAACGAGCGCATCGTGTGCGTGGCGCTGACCGGCTTCGGGCTGGACGGCGGCGATGACCCGGCGTTCGACTATGTCATCCAGGCCGCGACCGGGGTGGCCGCGATGACCGGGGATCCGGACGGGCCGCCCACGTTGCCGGGTTACTCGTCGGCGGACAACTCCACCGGGCTGACGGCCGCGTTGGGGCTGCTGGCCCAGATCGTCTCGGGCCGCGGCGGCCAGGTCGACGTGTCGCTGCGCGACGTGATGCTCTCGCAGCTGAATTACCGTGCGGCGGCATTCCTCAACGACGGAGCTGAACCGCGCCGATACCCGATGGGCGCGCACTCCTATTACGTTCCGGCCCAGTTGTTCGACACCGCCGAGGGCTATCTCGCGCTGTTCATCACCCACGACGCGTTCTGGGCGGCGTTCGCCGCGGAGGCCGGTATCGAGGGCTTCACCACCATGGCCGAGCGCGCGGCTCGCCGCGACGCGGTCCTGGCTGCCGTAAGCGCGGCGCTGTCACGCGATTCGGCTACCGGCTGGGAAGCGAGGCTCAAGCCGCTGGGAATTCCCGTCGCGGCGGTCCGGACGCTTCCCGAGGCGCTGCGGGACGCCCCGGAGGTGATCATCACCGCCGGCGACTTCGAGCTGGTCCGCAGCTCGATCCGGATTTCGGGGTACGACCCGGTGTACCGTCCGGCGCCGCGTTTCGATCAGGACGCCGCGATCATCGGCCGTGCCGCGTCGTCGGTCTCACCGACGGATCCGGTCCAGTCGGCTCACTCGTCGTAGTCGACCGTGACCGAAGGAGTGTCAGGCACTGCCTGGCAGGTGAGCACGTACCCCTCTTCGACCTCGTCGTCGGTCAGCGCGTCGTTGGTGCGCATCGTGGCGCTGCCCTCCTTGAGCAGTGCCATGCAGGTACCGCAGTTGCCTGCCTCACAGGAGAACGGCGGCCCCATCCCGGCGCGCCGGGCACTCTCCAGCAGCGTCTCGCCGGGCTTCGGCGCCACCGAAGCGGTGCTGCCGTCCAGGTGGATGGTGATGGTGCCCTCGGCTTGGTCCTTGCCTGCGTCCAACTCTGCGTCCAACTCCGTCACTGCGGGCCCCTGTCTGCGGCCATCTGACCACCGTCTGTCATTGTCATTCTGATAATAGGAGAATAGTATTCTCCCCGACAAACGGTAGCCCTCTCCAAATCATGGTCCTCCGCTACCGGGAAAGGGCGCGCGCGACGTGACACAGCGAGTGGCGCTCGCCTTCGATGATCGGCAGTACACCCTCGGCGAGCTCGACGCGCTCGCCGCCGGGATGGCCGACGAGCTTCGTGACGGGGGCGTGCAGGCCGGTGCGCGGGTGGCGCTGATGTCGTCGAACCGGCCGGAGTTCGTTGTCGCGCTGCGCGCGATCTGGCAGCTGGGAGCGGCCGCGGTGCTGCTCAGCCCGGCGTGGAAGGTTGCCGAGGTCCGCCACGCGCAGTCGCTGACCGCTTTCACCCATGCAATCGGCGACCATCCGGCGCTGGCCGAGGTGATGGCCATGCGCCACCTCGACGAGCCGATCACCCCCGCCACCCGGGCCGCCCCTCCCGCTGCCGACCCGGCGACCGACGCGGTACTGGTGTTCAGCTCCGGCACCACCGGCATGCCCAAGGCCGTCCGGCACACCCATGCCTCGCTGGCGGCCGCGGTGCGGCACTGGCGCGAGGCCCTGGGGCTGTCCGCGTCGGACCGCATGCAGGTGATGACGCCGCCGTCGCACATCCTCGGTCTGCTCAACATCGTGATGGCGCTCGATACCGGCGCGTGGATCAGGCTGCACCGACGCTTCGACATCGACGAGATGCTTGCCCACATCGAATCCGACCGGATCACGATCGAGATGGCGGTGGCGCCCATCGCGCTGGCGCTCTCGGCCCACCCGCGGCTGGAGTCGTTCGACCTGACGTCGTTGCGCTACATCATGTGGTGCGCCACGCCGGTCACCCAGAGCGTCGCCGACGCGGTCACGGCCCGCACCGGGGTGCGCTGGGTGACCGCCTACGGCGCCAGCGAGTTGCCGGTGATCGCCTGCAACGACCTAGAACAGGCCCGGCTGGACACCGTCGGCCGTCCGGTGTCCGGCGTGGACGTCCGCATCGTGTCCCTCGACACCGGTGAGCCGGTCGGTGCCGGCGCCGAAGGGGAGATCCAGGTGCGCTCGGAATCGGTGATGGACGGATACCTGCCCAGCGCGGCCACCGCCGAGGCGTTCGCCGAGGGCTGGTACCGCACCGGCGACGTCGGCACCCTCGACCCGCAGGGATGGCTGCGGATCACCGACCGGGCCAAGGAGATGATCAAGGTCCGCGGATTCCAGGTGGCCCCGGCCGAGATCGAGGCCGTCCTGCACGGGCATCCCGCCGTCGAGGACTGCGCCGTGTTCGGGGTCCCGGCCGGCGCCGACGGCGAGGCCATCGTCGCCGCGGTGACGACGTCGGCCACCGTGGCGCCCGAAGAGCTGGCGACGCTGGTCGCCGATCAGCTGGCCGGCTACAAGCGACCCAGCCGGGTCGTCATCGTCGACGATATTCCGCGCCTGCCATCAGGCAAGGTGCTACGCCGAGTGCTGAAGGAGCGTCTATGGACGTCCGTCTGAACGAAGAGCAGCAGCAGCTACGCGCTGCGGCCGCCGACCTCGCCGGCGATCTCGGGCCGGGATCGGTGGCCGACCTGGACGACCAGGCCCGGCTGACCCGTCTCGAGAAGGCGCTGGACGCCACCGGATTCCGGACCCTTCGCTCCGACGGCGCCTCGGGCGTGGAGGTCGCGATCGTGGCCGAGGAACTCGCCCGTGGGCTCGTCGACGTCCCGTACCTGGGCCCGGTGCTCACCGACGACCTGCAGCGCCGGCTCGGTCGCCAGCTGCCGGCCGCGGCCGACGGGCCGGAGACGGTCGACCTGACCCGAAGCCTGGCCGGAACGGTCGAATCCCCCGTGGAGCTCGCCGAGCTCTCCGAGCAGGACGCGGGCCGGTGGTATGCCCTGGCGCTGGCCGCCACGACCGCCGACATCCTCGGAGCGGCGCGCGGAACGCATTCGCTGGCAACCGAATACGCGAAAGTGCGGGAGCAGTACGGCTCGACCATCGGCTCGTATCAGGCGGTCGCCCATCTGCTCGCCGAATCCCTCGCGTTGATCGAGGGGTCAGTGAGCGTGTTGCGGCACGCCGCCTGGGCGGTCGACGAACTGCCGGTCGCCGAGGCAGTGGAGGCCGCCCGGGTGGCCAAGCTCTACTGTGCGCGCGCCGCGATGACGGTGTGCGAGACGTCGATCCAGGTGCACGGCGGCATCGGCAACACCTGGGAATGCCTCGCCCACATCTATCTGCGCCGGGTGCTGGCCGCTACCGAGGCCTGGCCGGTCGAGCTGGAGGAGTTGACCATTGGACTTTCGTGATTCACCCGACGAGGCCGCATTCCGGGAACGGCTCCGCGGCTGGTTGACCGAGCAGAAGGGCAAGTTCCCGACCTCCGGCGACGAGTACTGGGCCAAGGCGGGGGAGTGGCACCAGGCGCTCTACGCGGCGGGTTTCTTCGGCACCTCCTGGCCCAAGGAGTACGGCGGACAGGATCTGCCGCCGGTCTACGACGTCATCGTCGACGAGGAGATCGCCAAGGCCGGTGCGCCGGCCCGGCCCAGCCTCGGCTACCTCGTCGTGGGGTTGAGCCACCACGGCAGCGAGGAACTGCGGCAGCGGTTCCTGCCCGGCATGATCAACGGCACCGAACGCTGGTGCCAGGGCTTCTCCGAGCCCGGTGCCGGCTCCGACCTGGCCTCGCTGACCACCACGGCGACCCGTGACGGCGACGACTACATCCTCAACGGGCACAAGATCTGGACCAGCTACTCCGATGTGGCCGACTGGTGTCTGGTGCTGGCCCGCACGGATCGGGATGTGCCCAAGCACAAGGGCATCTCGGCATTCATCGTCACGATGCACCAGCCCGGCATCGAGCAGCGGCCGCTGAAGATGATCAGCGGCGTGACCAAGGAGTTCGGCCAGGTGGGCTTCGACGGCGCGCGGGTACCTGCGGCGAACATGGTGGGTGCACCGGGGGAGGGCTGGAAGCTGGCGATGACGGTCGTCAGCCATGAGCGCGAACCCTCGACGCTGGGATTCTCGGCACGATACGGAAAGACGGTGCGCCAGATGGCGTCCGGCCTGGTCGGGACCCCGCCTGAGGAACTCGCGTGGGCGTGGGTGCAGACCGAGATGCTCCGGTTGCACGTACGCCGGCGGCTGTCCGAGCAACTCGACGGTCTGACCCACGGCCCGCAGGGCTCGCTGGACAAACTGTTGATGACCTGGGTCGAGCAATCCGTCGGCCATGCCGCGCTGAAGACGGTCGGCACCGGCGACGACGAGTTGTTCGGCGCCTACATGTACAGCCGCGCCCAGAGTGTCATGGGCGGCACGTCACAGATCCAGAAGAACATCATCGCGCAACGCATTCTCGGCCTGGGAGGCTAGTTATTCATGTACGACATGCCAGAAGAGATCGACGTCCGGGCCGATGGCGCGCTGCGCATCATCACCCTGAACCGGCCCGACGACCTCAACGCGGTCAACGACAACCTGCACGTCGGTCTGGCGAAACTGTGGGACGCGCTCAACGAGGACGCGGGCGCCCGGGCAGCGGTGATCACCGGTGCGGGCCGGGCGTTCTCGGCCGGCGGCGACTTCAACTACCTCGACGAGTTGCGCAATGACGAAGCGCTGCGGCAGAAGACGATCAAACACGGACGCGACATCGTGATCGGCATGGTGCGCTGCCGGATCCCGGTCGTGGCCGCGGTCAACGGGCCGGCGGTCGGCCTGGGCTGCAGCCTGGCCGCGTTGTCCGATGTCGTCTACATCGCCGAGAACGCGTTCTTCGCCGATCCGCACGTCTCCATCGGTCTCGTCGCCGCCGACGGCGGCCCGCTGGTGTGGGGCAGCCAGATCAGCCTGCTGCAGGCCAAGGAGTTCGCGCTGACCGGGGTGCGGATCAAGGCGCAGCGGGCCGTCGAACTCGGGCTGGCCAACCACGTCGTCGGCGACCCGCTGGCCGAGGCCACCGCCTGCGCCAAGAAGCTCCTCGAGCTTCCCCAGCAGGCTGTCGAGGCGACCAAGCGGCTGATGAACCTTCAGCTGGAGAAGTCGGTGATGGCCTCGCTGGACTACGCGAACCTGGCCGAGTACGTGTCGTTCGGCACCGCGGACTTCAACAAGATCGTCGACGGCCTGATCGCCAAGTCCTGACCCCCGGAGAGCGAAAAACGTTCGGCCTCAGAGGGTGAGGGACTCCGAGCGCTGGATGGTGCCGGTCACCCCGCCGGCGTCCTGCTGGGCCAGCAGCACCGCGGCGTCGGCCATCGCCTCGGGCGGCTCCACCATCTCGGGCGGGATCTGCATTCCCGCACCGCCGGCCGTCCAGCCCTCGGTGAGCACCACCCGCGACGGGCTCAGGCAGTTCACCGCGATGTTGTCGGGCCGCAGGTCTGTGGACAGGCCGAGGTAGAGCCGTTCGGTGGCGGCCTTGGACACCCAGTAGGCGTTGGCGCCCTGGTCGGTCATCGTCACCCCGGTGGTCGTCACCGCGATCAACGAGCCGCCGCCGCGGGCCCGCAGGTGCGGGATCACTGCCTTGGTGACCAGGAAGACGCCGGTGGTGTTGACGTCCAGGCACAGCTGCCAGCGTTTGAGCGGGGTGGACTCGATGGGGCCCAGCCACAGCACGCCGGCGTTGGCGACCAGGATGTCGAGGCCGCCGAACTCGGCGACCGCCGCGGCCACCGCGGAGTCGACGGACTCCTCGCTGGTGACGTCACAGGCAACCGGCAGTGCCCGGCCGCCCTCGGCGACGATGTCCGCGGCCACCGACCCGATCGTGCCCGGCAGCTTTCCCTCGTGCTCGGATCTGGCCGCCACCGCCACCGCTGCGCCGGCGCGGGCCAGGGCCGCCGCGACGGTGGCCCCGATGCCCCGGCTCGCGCCCGCGACGAACGCGACCTTTCCTCTCAGCGGAAGTGGATTCGTCACTTGGGCGGGAAGCGCAGCGCTCCGTCGAGACGGATGATCTCGCCGTTGAGGTAGTCGTTCTCGATGATGCTCTGTGCCAGCTGGCCGTACTCGCTCGCGCGCCCCATCCGTTTGGGGAACGGGACCTGCGGGCCCCAGTACTGTTCGAGCTGATCGGCTGCCTGGCCGTAGGCCGGTGTGTTGATGGTGCCGGGGGCGATGGTGCACACCCGGATGCCCAGCGGCGAGAGGTCACGGGCCGCGACGAGCGTCATGCCGAGCACGCCACCCTTGGCCGCCGAGTACGGCAGCTGGCCGATCTGTCCCTCGTAGCCGGCGATCGAGGCGGTGTTGACGATGACGCCGCGGCCGCCTTCCTCGAGCGGTTCGGTCTTGGCGATGGCGGCCGCCGACAACCGCATCACGTTGAACACCGCGGTCAGGTAGAACTCGACGGTCGTCTTGAAACCCTCGAGATCGAGTGGGGAGCCGTCCTTGCCGACCAGCCGCCCACCGCTGGCCGGGCCGCCGTGGGTGTCCACCGAGATGCGCAGCGGTGCAAGCGCTTGTGCCTCGGCGATGGCGGCGTTCACCGATTCCTCGGAGGTGGCGTCGGTCCGCACGTAGTGCACGCCGAGTTCGGACTCCAAAGCCTTGCCCTTGTCGTCGGCCATGTCGGCGATCACGACCTTGGCGCCCGCGCTGCGCAGACGCCGGACCGTCGCCTCGCCCAAGCCGCCCGCGCCGCCTACGACGAGGGCCGAACAACCGGTGATCTGCATGCTGCGTCCTCCTTGAAACGGTGACTCTCGGGCTCCAGTGAGACGATGCCTCTCGGCATGTGAGAATATCATTCTCAATCATGCAAGGGACCGGCGGCAGCGCGAGAACCAGCCTGCGTACTCTCAGTCACGTGACCATCGATGAGCTCATCGGCGCGGCTCGTGGCGGCTCGGCCCGTGCGACGGGGCGGCTGCTGAGCTTGGTCGAGAGCGCTCGCCGCGACGAGGTGCTGGGCGCGCTCGGGGGCGTCGAACCCGTGCCCGTCGTCGGTATCACCGGACCGCCGGGTGCGGGCAAGTCCACGACGGTCGGTGCGCTGGTGGCTGCATACCGTGCCCGGGGGCGGCGGGTCGCGGTGCTGGCCGTCGACCCGTCCTCGCCCTACAGCGGGGGAGCGCTGCTCGGCGACCGCATCCGGATGGCTGCCCACATCAACGATCCCGATGTGCTCATCCGTTCGGTGGCCACCCGCGGCCACCTGGGCGGGCTCGCCGCGGCGGTGCCCGCGGCGATCAGGTTGTGCTCGGCGCTGTCCTACGATCTGGTCGTCCTCGAGACCGTCGGGGTCGGCCAGTCCGAGATCGAGATCGCCGCGGTGGCCGATCCCACCGTGGTCATCCTCAACCCCGGCGCCGGCGACGCCGTGCAGGCGGCAAAGGCCGGGCTGCTCGAGGTCGCCGACATCGTCGTGGTGAACAAGGCCGACCGGGATGGCGCCGACCAGACGGTGCGCGACCTCCGTGCCGAGACCGACGTGCCGATCCTCAAACTGATCGCGGCCCGTGGCGAAGGGATCGCCGAACTCGTCGACACGATCGAGGCGCATCATCGGGCCGACAGCCCGGCGCGCAGAGGCGCCCGGGCCCGGTCGCAGATTCTGTCGCTGGCTGCGTCACTGCTGCGTCAGCACCCCCACCTCGAGGGGCTGGCCGAAGCTGTCGCCGAGGGACGCGACGACCCCTACACCGCCGCCGAGCGACTCGTCGTCCCGGCCGACTCCTGATCCGGTAGATCCAGCATCCGCCGGGTCATCGCGGTGATCTGCGCGCGCAACGAATCGCCGTCGACGTCGGCGAGCAGCGGATGCATGACCGCCACGCTGATCGCGCTCGACACCATGGCCGCGTGGAAGCGCGCTTGGACGCCGGCTTCGGTGCCGAGCAGTGCCGCATAGAGCCGTTCGATGAAGTGCTGGAACGGCTCGTGTTCGGCCTGCAGGCGAATGATCACCGGATCGAACTGCAAAACGCTGACCACTCCGCGGCGTTCGATGGCCTGGTCGATCATCCGCTCCAGCAGAACCTCTCGCGCCCGCATCGGGTGCCCTTCGGCCTCGGCGGCTTCCACCGCGTCCTCGAGCGTGCTCATCTCGCGCTCGGTGATCGCGATGACGATCTCCTCTTTGGTCTTGAACTGGCGGTAGACCGCGGCCTTGGTCACGTTCATCGCATCGGCGATCATCTGCAGCGAGGTTCCGCTGACCCCGTGCGCGGCGATCAGCTTCAGGGCCGCGTCGAGCACCCGGGTCTGCGCGGCGGTGCGGCTGATCTCGCTGAACTTGCCCGGTGAGGTGGCCACGATCGCCACGCTAGCCGATTGTTGACGCCTTGGTTGCCGAGCGGCTACCGTCGGCGAAGTTGCCGATCGGCAACCAGGGCTCGGCGAAGAGGCATGACAATGAGACGACCTGATGGCGAGTTGATCCTGTTCTGGACACTGCCCGTGCTGGCAGTCATCTGGATCTCGGCTTTCTTCCTGTTCCCCGGCTTCGTGCAGCCGATGTCGCCGACCATGTCGGCGGACGAGGTCGCCGCCTTCTATCGCGAAGAGGCCGCAGGCATCCGGTACAGCATGATCCTGTTCAACTGGTTCTGCGTCGGGCTGATTCCGGTCGTGATGATGTTGGCGACGCAGGTGCACCGGATGGCCCACCGCACCCCGATCCTGACCTTCAGCCTGATCGCCTGTGCCGGTGGACCTCCGGCCATGTTCCTCATCGCCAACATGTTCTGGCTGCTGGGCGCGTTCCGGCCGGATCGGGCGCCGGAGCTCACCCAGATGTACAACGACCTGGCCTGGGTGTCGTTCACCATCCTGGTCGGGTACCTGATCGCCCAGTGTCTGCTGGTGGCCCTGGCGATCCACTGGGATGACCAGACCGCGCTTGTGCTCCCGAAGTGGTTCGCGCACTTCAACATTCTGATCGCGGTGGCCCTGATGCCGGCGGCCTTCACCGCGTTGGCCAAGACCGGACCGTTCGCCTGGGACGGCCTGCTCTCGTTCTGGGTCAAGAACATCGCCATCGCCGTGTGGATCGTGGTCACCGCCGTGGTCGTCGGCCGCACCATCCATGCGCAACGAGCCGAGGACCGGGTGGCGGCATGACCGCCGCAGCGCAGCGCGGCGCCGTCGCCGTGGAACCGCCCGGCGCGGGGATGTGGTGGAAGCTGCGACACGGTCCCAAACGTGAGCTGTGGTTCGCGTGGGTGGTGATGGTGGTCTTCTACAACCTCTACGGCCTGTTGTTCTTCGTCGTCACCCGCGTCCAGCCGCCACCGAGCCCCGGTTGGGACACGGAGACCATCACCGGTTGGGTCAACGGTCACAGCTGGGGCATCACCACGGGTTTCGCGGTGGTTTTCCTCGTCGCCGGCATGTGCGGACCGATGAACGCCCTGCTCGCCTACTCGATGCTGCGGATGTCGGTGAGCCGGGTGTTCGCGTACTCGTACATGATCATGTACGCCCTGAGCGCCATACCCGGCATGCTGGTGATGGCCGTCGCGATCACCGTCGCCGCGTTGCGCCCCGACCGCGATCCCGAACTGATCGTGTGGCTCTACGACCTGGCTTTCCTGTCCTTCAGCGGAACGATGGGGGTCTTCCTGGTCGGCTCGCTGGTGTGGATGCTCGCGATACTGATCGACAAGAACCGGGTCTTCCCGAAGTGGTTCGGCTACCTGAACCTGTGCAACGCCCTCACCGAGGTCGTCGTCGCACCGGCATGGATCTTCCAGCGCGGCGCCTTCGCATGGAACGGCGCGATCGCCTGGTGGATCAACGTGGCGGTCTTCGGCATCTACACGGTGGTGTTCATCATGCTGTTGCGCCGGCTGATCGAGCGCGAGGACTTCGGCGCCGGCCCGTTACCGGACCCGGCGCCCACGGCAGCGGACCAGCCCCAGCCGGCGGGAGGTGCCCGATGACCGAGACGGCCGCCGCCGACACCCCCGAGGTCGCCCGGACGAAATTCATTCCGGGCCAGCCCGACATGTGGATGTTCGTATTCTTCGAATCGCTGCTGTTCACCGGGTACTTCTGCGTGTACCTGTTCACCCGCACCCAGAACCAGGACCTGTTCCTGGCGTCGCAGGGCGAACTCGACCTGCGGTTCGGTGTCTTCGACACCATCGCACTGCTGATGAGCTCGTGGGCGATGGCCCGGGTCGTGCAGGCCGCCCGCCAGGGTGCCTACCGGGCCGCGCTGACCAGCGCCTACCTGACGATCTCATTCGGAGTCGTGTTCCTGGTGTCGAAGGTGATCGAGTGGACGGCCGAGATCGGCCGGGGAAACACGGTCACCACCGACGAGTTCTTTTCGCACTACTACTTCCTGACCGCGATCCACCTCCTGCACCTGCTGATCGGTTTCGTCGTGCTCGGCGTCGTCGTCTACCAGCTGCGCGGCCCGCAGCGCCGCTCCCAGCAGCTCATCGAGACAGGCGCGACGTACTGGCACACAGTGGATTTCCTATGGGTCCTGATCTTCGCCCTTCTCTACGTCGTGAGGTGACCATGAGCGCGCTGTCGAACAAGAGGTTGCTGATCGTCTGGGCGATCCTGTCCGGGTTGACCCTGATCTACGTCTGGCTCGATCACACCGCCGATCAGGACGGGGTGCTGCGGGCCAGTACCGCCGTGACCGTCAGCGCCATCGTGATCGCACTGATCAAGGTCCGCATCATCTTTCGCGAGTTCATGGAAGTGCGGCATGCGCCCGCACTGTTGTCCCGGCTCGCCGATTTCTGGGTGGTGCTCATCGGCGTCTCGCTGCTGGCCACCTACTTCGTCGGCTCGGCCATGGGAATGTCGGCGTCCTGAGGGCAGCCCTCAGGGGGCCGATTGACCGGTGGCCACCGCGTAGCCGGCCCGGTAGCCGAACACCATCGCCGGGCCGAGGGTTCCGCCGGCACCGCCGTAGGCCTTGCCGGTGGGGCCGGCCATTGCGTTGCCCGCGGCGAACAGCCCCGTGATGGCGGTGCCGTTGACATGCAGGACGCGTCCGTCGCGATCGGTGCGCGGCCCACCCTTGGTTCCCATCGCGCCGATGTGCACCGGTACGGCGTAGTACGGCGCGGTGTCGATCGGGCCGAGGGTCTTGCCGGCCTGGGTGGACGCCTTGTCGTCGCCCCAGTAGCCGTCGTAGGCGCTTGCGCCGCGACCGAACTCGGGATCCTGCTCGGCGGCGACGTTGGTGTTCCACGCCGCCAGTGTCCGGGCGAGCCCGGCCGGGTCGATCCCGGTCTTCTCGCCCAGCTCCTCGAGATCCGTCGACTGGCAGAACCAATCGGGGATCGGGCCGTCCTGGTCGACCCCGAGGAATCCGTAGTGTTTGAGATGCAATGAGTCGAACACGATCCAGGCCGGGTCGTTGGCGTACCCGTGCCGGGGATCGAGGAACTGGAACGGACCGGCCATCGAGTTGTACTCGCCGGCCTCGTTGAGGAAGCGCCTGCCGGCCCGGTTGACGATGATGCTGCGCGGCCGGGTGCGTTCCAGTCGGACGCTGCGGCTGCGCGGGTGGCCTTCGTAGGTGTCGCCCGGGATCTGCACGATGGGGACCCACCAGGCCTCACCCATGTTGGCCAGATCGGCGCCGTGCGCCATCGCCATCCGCAATCCGTCACCGGTGTTGTTCGGTGGTGACACCGCACCGCGCATCGGCCCGCGCAGGTAGGCCTCGACCAGACGCTCGTCCCACTCGAAACCGCCGGTGCCGAGCACCACGCCGCGGCGGGCTCGCACGTAGAAGTCCCTGTCGCCCTGCTGGATCCGCACCCCCGTGATCCCCAGCGGGTCGGCGACGAGCTCGACGGCGCGCGCCTCGGTCTGCGGTACCACGCCGGCGTCGAGCAGCGCCTTGAGCAGTCCGGCGATCAGCGACGTGCCCGCCACGCAGTAGTCGCCGTCCTGGTCGTCCACGGCGGCGTGAATGCGTGCCCGGGTCTCGGCGTCGATCCCCACATTGCTGAAATCGGCCGGGAATGAGGTGATCCGGTCCCGCCATTCGCCGATTCCGGCCAGGTCGAACGGTTTGGTGTTCAGTGAGCGGCCGCCCTCGGGCTGTCCGCCGGGAAGCTCCGGTTTGTAGTCGGGGAAGCCCTGGGCGACCTCGAACTCCAGCTCGCTGTGGGCCTCCACGAAGTCCAGCATGGATGCGCCGGTCTGCACGAATGTCTCGACCAACTCGTCATCCATGTACCCCAGCGACTGCGCGCGCAGGTAGGACATCGCGTCCGTGGCGGTTAGTTCGCCTGTCGCCGAACGGTTGTGGGCGGGAATCCACATGATTCCGCCGGATACGGCGGTTGTTCCGCCGACCGTCGCCGCTTTTTCGTACACCTCCACCGAGGCGCCGTTGACTGCGGCGGCCAGTGCGGCGGTGAGCCCCGCACCTCCACTGCCCAGTACGACGACGTCGATGTCGTGGTCCCAGTCGGTCACCGCTGTCTCCTCTCTGCTGGCCTGTCGGCGCTGTGGGTCGTGCCTTCCGGCGATCCTTCAGGACAGGATCGCCGACAATTCGTGGGCCGCCTCGACGACCGCGGGTCGTCCGCTGAGCACCACGTCTTCGCGGTGCGAGATCAGGTTGAGGCATGTCGGTGGTGCCGGTGGCCTGCGGTGCACCGGCACCGCGAGGCCGTAGGTGTTGGGTTCGATCTCGCCGTGGGTGATCACCCACCCCCGCATCCGGGTCTGCGGGACGAGGTCGCGCTCGCCCGGGCGGGGCGGCATGCAGGCCAGCAGCGCGATGCCGGCGGCGCCGCGGTCGAGCGCATACCGGCTGCCCTCGTGAAATGACATCTGGTAGTAGACGTTCGTCGGCGCGATCACCGCAACCGCGACCTGCTGGTCGCCCTCGGCCACCAGCAGGGACACCGTGCTGCCGAGTTCGTCGGCCAGGCTGCGCAGCGTGGGCACAGCCAACTGACGGACGTTGTTGTCGAAGGACGCCCCGAGTACTGCCAGCGCCGCCGCCGGACGGTACCGGCCGTCCTCTCCTTTGGTGACGAACCGGAACGAGGCCAGGGTGCTGAGCAGCCGGTAGGCGATCGTCCGGTGCACGCCGATGTCGTCGGCGACCTGCGCCACCGTCATCCCGGTCGGAGAGCTGGCGACCAGCTGCAGCGCGTTGAGGCCGCGGGCCAGTGTCTGCGATCCGGGCGCGCCGAGGCCCGCGGCGGTCCCCTCGGCTTCGGTGGTCGGTCGGTTCATGCGGGCCTTCCTTGACAGATCACTCTCGGGAGAGTGATGCTCTGACTATAGTGCACACGTATGTGCGATAAATGAGCAGACTGCTTACAAAATATGAGAATCGGATTCTCGCAGTCAAGATCCCGGGAAGGGGCGCAGTGACCGAATTCGAGAGCGTGTGGAGCGACTTGCAGGGCGTCGCGTTCTCGCAGGGCTACCTCGATGCCGGTGGGGTCCGCACCCGCTACCTGCACGCCGGCGCGCCCGACGCGCCGGTGCTGGTGTTCCTGCACGGGTCCGGTGGTCATGCCGAGGCGTACGTGCGAAACCTCGAGGCCCACGCCGAACACTTCTCGACCTACTCGGTGGACATGCTGGGACACGGCTATACCGACAAACCCGGGCATCCACTCGAAATCACCCACTACATGGACCATCTGGTCGCCGTGCTGGACGCGATCGGCGCCGAGCGTGCGCACATCAGCGGTGAGTCGCTGGGCGGCTGGGTCGCGTCGCGCTTCGCGGTGGACCACCCGGAGCGGGTCGATCGGCTGGTGCTCAACACCGCCGGCGGGTCACAGGCCGACCCCGAGGTGATGAAGCGGATCATCACGCTGTCGATGGCCGCCGCCGAGAACCCCACCTGGGAGACCGTGCAGGCCCGCATCAAGTGGCTGATGGCCGACAAGACCAAGGACTACGACGACATCGTGGCCAGCAGGCAGCGTGTCTACCGCCAGCCCGGGTTCGCCGCCGCCATGCGCGACATCATGGCGCTGCAGGATCCCGAGATCCGCGCCCGCAACCTGCTCGGCGCCCAGGACTACGGCGCGATCACCGCCCCGACCATGGTGGTGTGGACCAGTGACGATCCGACCGCCGACGTGGCAGAGGGCAAGCGCATCGCCTCGATGATCCCCGGCGCCCGGTTCGAGGTGATGCCGGGATGCGGGCACTGGCCTCAGTACGAGGATCCCAAGACCTTCGACCGGCTGCACCTGGACTTCCTGCTGGGGCGCGGATGACTGCCGCCGCTTCGGACGGAACCTCGGACACAGACGTCGATGTCGTCATCGTCGGTGCCGGCCCCTCGGGTCTGACCCTGGCCAACATCCTCGGGCTGCAGGGGGTCCGCACCCTCGTCGTCGACGAACGTGACGCGCTGATCGACTATCCGCGCGGGGTCGGTCTCGACGACGAGTCGCTTCGCACGTTCCAGTCGATCGGGTTGGTCGATCGGGTGCTCCCGCACACCGTGCCGAACCAGATTCTGCGGTTCTTCGACGCCAAGCGGCAGCTGCTCGCCGAGATGGCCCCGCCCGACGCCCGCTTCGGTTGGCCCAAGCGCAACGGCTTCGTTCAACCCATGGTCGACGCCGAACTGTTCGCCGGCCTGGAGCGGTTCGACTGTGTCGAAGTCCGTTTCGGGCACCGGATGCAGAACTGCGTGGAGTCGTCCGACGGGGTCACTGTGGAATTCGCCGACGGTCGGGAACCGGTGCGGGCGCGCTACCTGGTGGGCTGCGACGGTGGCCGCAGCGCCACCCGACGGCTGATGGGGGTGTCGTTCGACGGCACCACGTCGTCGACCCGCTGGCTTGTCGTCGACTGCGCCAACGATCCACTGGGACATCCCAACAGCGAGGTCGGTGCCGATCCCCGCCGTCCCTACGTGTCGATCGCGATCGCACACGGCATCCGCCGGTTCGAGTTCATGATCCACCCGGACGAGACCGACGAGGAAGCCGACGACCCGGCCTTCGTGCGGCGGATGCTGGGCCGGTTGGTGCCCCATCCGGAGCGCGTCGAGATGATCCGGCACCGGGTCTACACCCACCACTCCCGCATCGCCGGGTCGTTCCGCAAGGGCCGGCTGATGCTGGCCGGCGACGCCGCGCACCTGATGCCGGTGTGGCAGGGCCAGGGCTACAACAGCGGCATCCGCGATGCGGCCAACCTGGGGTGGAAGCTGGCGGCCGTGGTGACCGGGAAAGCGGGCGACGAACTGCTCGACACCTACGACCTGGAGCGCCGCAAACACGCCAGGGCGATGATCGACCTGTCCACCATGGTCGGCCGGGTCATCTCACCGACCAACCGCAAGGTCGCCGCGCTGCGTGACCGGGTGATCCACGCGGCGTCGGTGGTGCCGACGCTCAAGCGCTACGTGCTCGAGATGCGGTTCAAGCCCATGCCGCGCTATCAGCAAGGGGCGGTCTTCCACAGCGAGCCGCGGTCGGAGAACTCGCCGACGGGCACGCTGTTCATCCAGCCCCGCGTCGACACGCGGGTCGACCAGAACGTGATGCTCGACGAGGTGCTGGGCACCGGCTTCGCCGTGTTGTGCTGGAGCAACAATCTGCGCGCCGTGCTGGGCGAGGACGCCTTCGAGCGATGGAAGGCGTTGGGCGCCAAATTCATCGAGGCCCGTCCCATGACCCAGTTGCACTGGCCGGGCCATGACGACCCCGATGTGGTCGTGGTCGGCGACCGCACGGGTGCGCTGAAGGCCTGGTTCGACGTCTACACCGACTCGGTGCTGTTCCTGCGCCCCGACCGGTGCGTGGCCGGGGCGTGTATCGCCCAAAGCGCACCCGAGTTGTCCGACTCGCTGTTCGGTGTGCTCCATCTGACTCAGGGAGGAGGCTCCGGTACCCATGGCGAACCCACCGACGGCGATAAGCCAGATGGCGCTGTGCTGCATGTCGCACAGTCCGCTTCTGAACCTTCCGGGACCATCACGAGAACTCCTTGACGACATCGACGCGGCCATCACGGCAGCACGGGAATTCGTCAGTGCGTTCGATCCCGAACTGGTGGTGATCTTCTCGCCCGATCACTACAACGGGTTCTTCTACCGGGCGATGCCGCCGTTCTGCATCGGGACGGCCGCCCAGGGGGTCGGCGACTACGGAAGTCACCGGGGCCCACTGAACGTGCCCGCCGACCTCGCCACCGACTGCGTCCGCGCCGTGCTGGACGCCGACGTGGACGTTGCGATCTCGGCGGCGATGGAGGTCGACCACGGCACCGTGCAGCCGCTGCAGAGCCTGTTCGGCGACCCGACGGACGTACCGGTGATCCCGGTGTTCATCAACTCGGTGGCCACTCCGCTGGGACCGCTACGCCGGGTGCGGGCCCTGGGCGCCGCCGTCGGGCGGCATCTGGCCGGTCTGGGCAAGCGGGTGCTGGTCGTCGGTTCGGGTGGACTGTCCCACGACCCCCCGGTGCCGACCCTGGCCACGGCGCCGCCGGCCGCGCTCGAGCGCATCGTGCACGGCGTGCCGATGACCACCGAACAACGCCAGGCCCGGCAGACGGCGGTGATGGAGGCGGCTCGCGAGTTCGCCGCCGGGCAGGGGCGGCTGGCCCCGCTCAACCCGGACTGGGACCATGCGTTCCTCGACCTGCTCGACACCGGGCGGCTGACCGAGGTGGACGGCTGGGACAACGCCTGGATCGCCGAACAGGCGGGCAACTCCGCGCATGAGGTGCGGACCTGGGTGGCGGCCTTCGCGGCGATGTCCGCACTGGGCGGCTACCAGACCGGCAACCATTTCTACCGCGCGGCGCCGGAACTCATCGCCGGCTTCGCGATCAGGACGGCGGTGACGACATCATGACCCCGGAAACGGATCAGCCCTTCGACCACGTCACCGACGTGCTGGTGATCGGCTCCGGCGGTGGCGGGATGACCGCCGCGCTGGCCGCCGAGGGCGCGGGCCTGGCCGCACTGGTGGTGGAGAAGGCTTCTCGCTTCGGCGGCTCGACCGCACTGTCCGGCGGTGGGATCTGGGTGCCCGGGGCGCCGTCGCAGCGCCGGGCCGGCCACGTGCCCGACCCCGACGAGGTCTTCACCTATCTCAAGACGATCACCGAGGGAACGGTCAGCGACGCGCGGCTGCGCAAGTACGTCGAGGCTGCTCCGGAGATGATGGACTTCCTCGAAAAGCTCAGCCCGTGGATGGAATTCGTCTGGAAACCCGGCTACGCCGACTACTATCCCGAACTTCCGGGCGGCTCGGCACTGGGCAGCACCATCAACGTGCCGGAGATCGACCTGCGGGTCCTCGGCGACGAGGAACAGAACCTGCTGGCGCCGCTGGCGCTGGCGCCGAAGGGAATCTGGTTCGCCCCCAAGGACCTGCGGCTGTTCTACCAGGTCCGTCAGTCCTGGCGGGGCAAAGCGGTGCTGGTCAAGCTGATCTGGCGGATGTTCCGGGCGCGGGCGTTCGGCGAGCGGATGGCCGCGATCGGCCAGTCGCTGGCGGCGCGGCTGCGACTGGCGATGAAGCAGCAGAACGTCCCGCTGTGGCTGGACGCTGCGATGAGCGAACTGATCACCGATGTCGACGGTCGGGTCGTCGGCGCGGTGATCGAGAAGGACGGCCGGGCGCTGCGGGTCCAGGCCACCCGTGGCGTGGTGCTCGCCAGCGGCGGGTTCGACCACGACATGGCCTGGCGTGCACAGCATCTGCCCGAACTCAACCGGGTGCGGGAGTTGCCCGGGCAGGCCGAGGACTGGAGTTTCGGCAATCCCGCGTCGATGGGCGACGGCATCCGGGCGGGGGAGAAGGTCGGCGCAGCCACCGAACTGCTCGACGAAGCCTGGTGGTTCCCGGCGATCTGCTGGCCGGACGGGCGCCTGCAGTTCATGCTCAACGAGCGGATGATGCCCGCGCAGTTCGTCGTCAACGGCGACGGGGAGCGGTTCATCAACGAGGCGGCGCCCTACATGGACTTCGCCCACGCCATGATCGACGGTGAGCGGTCCGGGGTCACTCACATCCCGTGCTGGCTGATCACCGACATCACGTCCTTCCACCGGTATGTCGTCGGTGGGCATCTGCCGCTGCCGAAGATTCCGTTTGCCCCGGTTCCGACCGGGTGGAAGGTGCCGCAGGCGTGGCTGGATTCGGGAGTCGTCAAGCAGGGGTCCACCTGGGAGGAACTGGCCGCGGCGATCGGCGTCCCCGGCGACCGGCTGCGTTCCACCGCCGAACGCTTCAACGAGTTGGCGCGCAACGGCCACGACGACGACTTCAACCGCGGAGACAGTGCCTATGACAACTACTACGGCGATCCGACACTGCCCAACCCCAATCTGCACCCGCTGGGCAAGCCGCCGTACTACGCGTTCCAGATCATCCTGGGCGACCTCGGTACCTCGGGCGGCCTGCGTACCGACGAGCATGCGCGGGTGTTACGCGCCGACGACAACGTGGTCGCCGGTCTCTACGCGGTGGGCAACGCCTCCGCCGCGGTGATGGGCCGCAGTTATGCGGGCGCCGGAGCCACCATCGGCCCGGCCATGACGTTCGGCTATGTGGCTGCCAGGCACATGGCCGACAGCACCACCGATATGGCCGACCGGCCTGCTTCTGACCAACCCGAATCAGCCATCGATCTACCCGGAACTTCAAGGAGGTAACCAAGTATGAAGATTTCCCTGTTCTACGAATTCCCGCTGCCGCGGCCCTGGGCCGAAGGCGACGAGCACAAGCTGTTCCAGGACGGCCTGACCGAGGTCGAGGCGGCCGACAAGGCCGGCTTCTCCACTGTGTGGCTCACCGAGCACCACTTCCTTGAGGAGTACTGCCACTCGACGGCCCCGGAGATGTTCCTGGCCGCAGCCAGCCAGCGCACCGAGAACATCCGGCTCGGCTTCGGTGTCATGCACCTGCTGCCGAACATCAACCCGCCGGCCCGCATCGCCGAGCGTGTGGCCACGCTCGACCACCTCTCCAACGGCCGTGTCGAGTTCGGCACCGGTGAGGGTTCCTCGGTCGCCGAGCTCGGCGGCTTCAACGTCGACCCGGCCGACAAGAGGGCGCAGTGGGAAGAGGCGCTCGAGGTCTCGGTCCGCTGCATGATGGAGGAGCCGTTCTCCGGCTTCAAGGGCGAGCATGTCGAGATGCCCGCCCGCAACGTGGTTCCCAAGCCGCTGCAGAAGCCGCACCCGCCTGTCTGGGTGGCCTGCACCCGTCCGTCGTCGGTGGAGATGGCCGCGCAGAAGGGCATCGGCGCGCTGAGCTTCGCCTACACCGGCCCGGAAGCGCTCAAGGAGCGGGTGGACGGCTACTACCGGGACTTCGAGGAGCAGGCTTCGCCGATCACTCCGGCGATGAACCCGAACATCCTGGCCATCGGCGGTGACCTGTCGATGATGGTCGCAAAGAACGACGAGGAGGCGCTCAAGCGGCTCGGCATCGGCGGCGGGTTCTTCTCGTTCGGCATCATGCACTACTACCTGACCGGCATGCACACCCCCGGCCGGACCAAGGTCTGGGAGCGCTACGAGGAGGCCGTCAAGGAGGATCCGACGCTGGCCTACGGCCCGGGTCGCGGCGCGATCGGCGGTCCCGACACCGTCCGGGAGTTCCTGCGCGGCTACGAGGCCAGCGGTGTTGACGAGATCATCCTGCTGCTCAACCCGCGCAGCCACGAGGGCACCATGGAGTCCATCGAGATCATGGGCAAGGAGATCCTGCCCGAGTTCATCGAACGCGACGCGAAGGCCGTCGCGGACAAGGCCACGCGCCTGGAGCCGGTGCTGGAGAAGGCCGAGGCGCGCCGCAAGCCGTCCGAGGCCCCGATGTTCGACGAGACCTACGCCTTCGGCGGTCTGCCCACCGGCCGCAACAAGTTCACCGCCGGTGAGATCCCCGAGGCGATGGCCGAGATCAACGAGGGTCGTGTCAAGGCCGCCCAGCAAGAGAAGGCTGCGCGGGAAGCCGCGAGCTGACGGTGACCGCACTCGACGAGCTGGTGCGCTATGACGGCAAGCACGTCGTCGTCACCGGCTGCGCCTCCGGGATCGGAGCACAGGTGGCGCACCAGCTCGCCGCACTCGGCGCCCGGGTGACCGGCCTGGACCTGCGCGAGCCGACGCCGACGCCCGAAAACGGCGCCGGGCCCTCGGAGTTCATCGCCCTGGACCTCGCCGACCCCGACTCGGTCCGATCGGCCGCGGCGGCGGTCGACGGCGACGTCGACGCGTTGTTCAACGTCGCGGGGGTCTCCTCGGGCATCGGCGACCCGCTGTTGGTCGTACGAATCAACTTCCTCGGCATGCGGCAGTTCACCGAGGCTTTTACCGAACGGATGCCGACCGGGTCGGCGGTGACGAACGTGTCCTCGCTGGCGGCTTCGGGGTACCGCGAGAACGCCGGGGTGACAGCCGCTCTGCTGGACACCGGTTCGGTCGAGGAGGGTCTCGACTGGTGTGCGCGCAACCCCGACGCGCTCGCCGACGGCGGGTACCGGCTGTCCAAGGAGGCGATCATCCTCTACGGGATGAACCGGGCGGTCTCGCTGGGGGCGCGGGGCATCAGGATCAACTGCACCGCGCCGGGGGTCACCGAGACCCCGATCCTCGACCAGCTGCGGTCGGCCTACGGACAGCAGTTTCTCGACTCCTTCACCGCACCGCTGGGTCGTGTCTCCGATGCCGCGGAGCAGGCGGCGGTGCTGGCGTTCCTCGGCAGTCCGGCGGCGGGATACATCACCGGCCAGGTGTTGTGGACCGACGGCGGGATTCTGGCCCAGCGGTTCGCCGAGTCGATGCACAATGCGCCTCGGCCCGGATGACCGGCGCAGGGGCGCCGCCGGGACGCGACGTTGACCGGATCTGACAGGACCTTGACGAGGGCAGGCAGCATGGCAGACAACATGAGCGACTTCCGCGCGATGGCCGACCAGGTGCGCAACTGGGGCCGGTGGGGGGAGGCCGACGAGATCGGCACGCTGAACTTCATCACCGCCGACAAGGTCGCCGAGGCCGCAGCGACGGTGAAGCAGGGCAAGGTCATCTCACTGGGCGGCGACTTCAGCGCCGCAGGTCCGCAGGGCGCGTTCAAGTTCCGGCAGAACCCCGTACACGTGATGACCGTCGACGGCGGCGACGCGTCGACTCTGGTCGAGTACGGTCCGCAATGGCTGCGCAACGCGGTGGCCTCGGACGTGAGCGCATTCTTCGCCGACAACCCGTTCCGGTTCAACGACGACCTGATCGTGATGCCGTTGCAGGCGGCCACCCAGTGGGATGCGCTCTCGCACGTGTACTACGAAGACAAGCTCTATAACGGTTTCCCAGCTGACTCGGTGACCAGCTTCGGGGCGTTCCACTGCGGTATCGACAAGGTCGACGCCAAGGGAATCACCTCCCGTGGGGTGCTTCTGGACGTGGTGGCGCACCGTGGTGCAGAGGTGTTCTGCGAACCCGGGGTTCCGATCACGCCTGCCGAACTCGATGAGATCGCGGCCGAGCAGAACGTCGAGATCCGTTCCGGCGACGTGGTGATCGTGCACACCGGATGGTGGACACGGTTCCTGGCCACCGGTGATGGTGCCGAAGCGGGCTCCGGGCTGCACTGGACGTGTGCGGCCTGGTTGCACGAGCACGAGGTGGCCGCGGTGGCCGCGGACAACCTCATGGTGGAAGACCCCGATCCGAGCAACGGCGTCGACGGGACCTTCCTGCCGATGCACATGCTGTGCCTGCGCGACATGGGCCTGATGCTCGGCGAATACTGGGATCTCGGCCCGCTGGCGGCCGACTGTGCCGCCGACGGCGTGTACGAATGTCAGCTCGTCGCACCGCCGCTGAAGGTGGTCGGTGCGGTCGGAGCACCTGTCAGCCCGATTGCGATCAAGTGAGTGACGAAGTGACCAGCACACATCAACCGTTCATCGTCGGCCTCGGCGGAACCCTGCGCGCGAACTCGTCGACCGAGCGCGCACTGCGGCTCTGCCTGCAGGCGGTGGAACGTCAGGGCGGCCGCACCAGGTTGTTCGCCGCCGAGGAACTCGACCTGCCGATGTACGCCCCGCATGAGCTCGAGCGCACTCCGCGGGCGCTCGAGCTGGTCAAGACGCTGCGTGACGCCGATGCGGTGGTGGTGGGCTCGCCCGGCTACCACGGTGCGATCTCGGGGTTGGTGAAGAACGCCCTGGACTACATCGAGGATCTGCGCGAGGATCCGCGCGTCTACCTCGACAACACCCCGTGGGGCTGCATCAGCTGTGCCTACGGCTGGCAGGCTGCGGTCGGCACGTTGACCCAGTTGCGCAGCATCGGCCACGCGCTGCGCGCCTGGCCGACCCCGCTGGGGGTGGCGATCAACTCGGCCGAACCGGTGTGGGCTCCCAGCGGCGAGCTCGCCGACAGCGACCAGGGCAAGGTGGTCGCCAACCAGCTCGAGCTGCTGGCCACCCAGCTGCTGGCCTTCGCCCAGACCTCCCGGGAGTCGGCGTGATCGACCAGCGCAGCGTGCTGGTCGACGGCCTGAAGACCGGCTATCTGCAGGCCGGCCGGGGCGACCCGGTCGTACTGCTGCACGGTGGGGAGTTCGGTGCCAACGCCCGGATCGGCTGGGAGCGCAACATCGAGGCGCTGGCTTCGCGGCATCGGGTGCTCGCCCCGGACATGCTCGGGTTCGGCGAGTCGGCCAAGGTCGTCGACTTCACCGACGGCCGGGGCATGCGCATCCGCCACATCGCCCGGTTCTGTGAGGTGATGGGGGTCGAGTCGGCGCACTTCGTCGGTAACTCGATGGGCGCCATCAACATCCTCGTCGACGCCACTTCCGAGGCGCCGGTGTTGCCGGTCCGCAGCATGGTGGCGATCTGTGGCGGCGGTGAGATTGCGCGCAACGAGCACGTCGGCGCGCTCTACGACTACGACGCCACCTACGAGGCGATGCGCAGCATCGTCACGGCCTTGTTCTACGACCCGTCCTATCCCGCCGACGAGGACTACGTGCGCCGGCGCTACGAGTCCAGCATCGCGCCGGGCGCGTGGGAGTCGCTGGCGGCGGCCAGGTTCCGCCGGCCGGGTCTGGAGGCGCCGGCCACGCCGAGCAGCACCCGGGCCTATGAACGCATCACCGTGCCGGCCCTGGTGGTGGCCGGAGCCGGCGACAAACTGCTGCCGGCCGGCTGGGCTGGGCAGATCGCCGAGCAGATCAAGCTGGGCCGCTCCGCGGTGGTCGACGATGCCGGCCACTGCCCGCAGATCGAGCAGCCCGACGCCGTCAACTCGTTGCTGCTGGACTTCTTCGAAGGGATCGACAACACATGACCGACGAACTGGCGGGCAAGGTCGCGATCGTCACCGGCGGGGCATCCGGGATCGGCCGCGGTATCGCCGAGCGGTTCGCCGCCGAAGGGGCCAGTGTCATGGTCGCCGATGTCCGCGACGATCTGGGCGAGGAGCTGGTCGGCAAACTCAACGCCCAGGGGTATCGGACGGCTTATCGCCATGCCGATGTCGGTGACCAGGCCCAGGTCGCGGAGTTGGTGGGGGCTGCGGTGTCGTCGTTCGGCGGGCTGGACGTGATGGTCAACAACGCCGGGATCTCGAGCCCGCTGCGCAAGGGCCTGTTCGATGAGGACTTCGAGGAGTTCGACCGGGTGATGCGGGTCAACCTGCTCGGGGTGATGGCCGGGACCCGGGAGGCCGCGCGCCACATGGCCGAGCACGGTGGCGGGTCGATCATCAACCTCGGCTCGATCGGCGGCATCCAGGCCGGCGGTGGAGTGTCGAGCTACCGCGCGTCCAAGGCCGCCATCATCCATTTCAGCAAGGGGGCCGCGATCGAGCTGGCGCACTACGAGGTGCGGGTCAACTGCGTCGCGCCGGGCAACATCCCCACCCCGATCCTGGCGACCTCGGCCACCGACGAGGACCGCGCGCGCCTCGAGCGTTTCGAGGCCCGCATCCGTCAGCAGATGCGCGACGATCGTCCGCTCAAGCGGGAGGGCACCGCCGAGGATGTCGCCGAAGCGGCGCTGTATCTGGCGACCTCTCGCTCGCGCTACGTCACCGGCACCGTGCTGCCGGTCGACGGCGGCACCGTCGCGGGCAAAGTGATGGTGCGCAAGTCGGTCAAACCGGAAAACGGCAGCCCATGATGCATTTAAAGCAGTCGCTTGACTTAGCCGATGTGACGCGCTTCACTAGAGGCGTGACGACGGCCAGAAGCGTGCGCGCCGACCGCGCCAGCAGCACTCAAGAGGCGATCCTGAAGGCGGCCGAACGCCTCTATGCCGAGCATGGGGTTTTCGCGGTGTCGAACCGGCAGGTCAGCGAAGCCGCCGGGCAGGGGAACAACGCCGCCGTCGGCTACCACTTCGGCACCAAGGCCGACCTGGTACGCGCCATCGAGCACAAGCACCGGGGCCCTATCGAAGACCTCCGCGAGGCGCGCATCGCCCAGATCGGTGAGTCGGGGAACATGCGCGACTGGGTGGCCGCGCTGGTGTGCCCGCTCACCGACCATCTCGCGGCGCTCGGGAACCCGACCTGGTACGCGCGCTTCGCCGCGCAGGTGATGACCGATCCGGCCTACCAGAGCATCATCATCAAGGACGCGTTGTCCTCGGAGTCGCTGGTCCGCGTGCTCGACGGCATCAACGGCTGTCTGCCGGATCTGCCGGTCGACGTTCGCGTCGAGCGAAACATCATGGGGCGCAACCTGTTGATGCACAGCTGCGCCGAACGCGAACGGCTGCTGGCCCAGGGGGCGGCGGTCGGCCGCCCGACCTGGCAGGCCGCCGCATCCGGATTGATCGACGCGATCATCGGTCTCTGGCACGCCCCGGTCACGGAGGTGTCGTGACGTGGAGGTCACCGTCGATCAGGACAAGTGCGTCTCCTCGGGCCAGTGCGTGCTCAATGCCGGCGAAGTCTTCGACCAGCGCGACGACGACGGCGTCGTCGAGTTGTTGATCGCCGAACCAGGACCCGAATACGCAGAACAGACCCGCAAGGCCGCGGCCGCCTGCCCAGCCCTGGCCATCCACATTGAGGAGTGAAAACGTATGACAGACACAGTGGTGGACGAAACCACCCACGCCGACGTTCCCGCCTACCCGATGGACCGCGCGGCGAGCTGCCCGTTCGCGCCACCGGCCAAGCTGCTGGAGATGAACGACACCAAGCCGCTGTCCCGGGTGCGCATCTGGGACGACAGCACCCCGTGGTTGGTGACCGGCTACGAGGCGGCCCGCTCGTTGTTCGCCGATTCGCGGATCAGCGTGGACGACCGCTACCCGGGATTCCCGCACTGGAACGAGCACATGCGCGCCACGGTCGACAAGCGGCCGCGGTCGGTCTTCACCTCCGATGCCGAGGAGCACACCCGCTTCCGGCGGATGCTGTCCAAGCCGTTCACGTTCCGCCGTGTCGAGACGCTGCGTGAAGTGATCCAGCAGGTCACCGACGAGTGCATCGACGAGATCCTGGCCGGGCCCCAGCCCGCCGACATGGTCGCCAAGTTGGCCCTGCCGGTGCCGACGCGAGTGATCAGCGACATGCTCGGCGTGCCCTACTCCGACCACGAGTTCTTCCAGGAGCACGCCAATGCCGGGCTGGCGCGCTACGCGGCGGCCGACGCCATGCAAAAGGGCGCGATGACCCTGCACCAGTACCTGATCAATCTGGTGAAGAAGAAGCAGGAAGAGCCTGCCGAGGACGCCATCTCCGACCTCGCCGAGCGCGTCACCGCCGGTGAGATCGACGTCAAGGAGGCCGCGCAGCTGGGCACCGGCCTGCTCATCGCCGGCCACGAGACAACCGCCAACATGATCGGGCTCGGTCTGCTGGCGCTGCTGGAGAACCCCGAACAGGCCGCGCTGTTGCGTGACTCCGAGGATCCGAAGTTCATTGCGAACGCGGTCGAGGAACTGATGCGTTACCTGTCCATCATCCAGACCGGTCAGCGCCGGGTTGCCCTCGACGACATCGAGATCGGCGGCGAGACCATCAAGGCCGGTGAGGGCGTCATCCTGGATCTGGCCCCGGCCAACTGGGATCCCGCCATGTACGCCGACCCCGGCACGCTGGATCTGACCCGTGATGCCAGCGGGCAGTTGGGCTTCGGCTACGGCCGCCATCAATGTGTGGGACAGCAGCTGGCCCGCGCCGAGATGCAGATCGTGTTCCCCACCGTGCTGCGCCGCATGCCCGACATGAAACTGGCGATCCCGTTCGAGGATGTGCCGTTCGCCGAAGACCACCTCGCCTTCGGCGTCTACGAAGTCCCGGTGACCTGGTAGTTACCGAAACACCAGTCCTACAGCCCGATTGGAGACCGCAATGACCAGCGCAACAGCCACTCTCTATCCGCCCGAAGGCTTCGGGGCGCCCAAGAATCGCCACGGTCACTTCACCGGCGGGGTGAAGGGTCTGCCGGTCGGCACCGAGATCTTCTCGGCCGACAACCACATCTCGGTGGCCGACGACATCTTCTACGAGCGCTTCCCCGAGGAGCTAAAGGGGGCGGCGCCGCGCATCTGGTACGAGGATGGCGCCTACATGGTCGGAATGAAGGGCAAGGCCTGGACCGGCGGTGATTTCGGTCGGGTGCTCATGCAGTACGACGATCTGGCAGGCGCGGCCTCGAACAACATCGAGGCCCGCATCCGCGAGCTCAAGGAAGACGGCATCGACAAGGAGCTGGCGTTTCCGAACGCTGTACTGGCCCTGTTTCATTACCCGGACAAGGCGCTGCGCGAGCGGGTGTTCCGGATCTACAACGAGCACATCGCCGACCTGCAGGAACGCTCCAAGGGGCACTTCTACGGCGTCGGGCTGATCAACTGGTGGGACCCGAAGGGAACCCGCAGCACGCTCGAAGAGCTCAAGGCGCTGGGCCTGCGGACGTTCCTGCTGCCGCTGAACCCGGGCAAGGACGACGACGGCAACATCTACGACTACGGAAGCACCGACATGGACGCGGTGTGGGACGAGATCGAGGCGTCCGGTATTCCGGTCAGCCACCACATCGGTGAGACCCCGCCGAAGACGCCGTGCCAGAACAACAGTGTCGTCGTCGGAATGATGGTCAACGTCGACTCGTTCCGCGAGCAGTTCGCCAAGTACGTCTTCTCGGGCATCCTGGACCGCCATCCGTCGCTGAAGATCGGCTGGTTCGAGGGCGGAATCGCCTGGGTTCCCACCGCGTTGCAGGATTCCGAGCACATGCTGGCCTCCTACCGGCACATGTTCAACCACGAACTCCAGCATCCGGTTCGCAGCTACTGGGACGACCACATGTGCGCCTCGTTCATGGTCGACCCGCTCGGCCTGCAGCTGATCGACCAGATCGGTGTCGACAACGTGATGTGGTCCTCGGACTACCCGCACAACGAGAGCACCTTCGGCTACTCGGAGAAGTCACTGGCCACCGTCGTCGACGCGGTGGGCCCGGAGGCCGCGGTCAAGATCGTCAGCACCAACGTCCAGAAGTTCCTGGGGCTCGTATGACCGCCTCGGCCACGCATTCCGGTACCGCGCTGCTCGACATTCCCGAGCTGCCGGATCGGGCCCGGATGTACCGGGAGTGTGGGGCGCGGTTGCGGGACGCGATGCGGGACAAGGGTGTAGACGCGCTGGTTCTGCTCGGCAACGGCAACGTGGTGTACGCGACCGGCGCCAGCTGGCCGCTGCTGGACGCGGGGCTGTCCCACGTCGAGCGCCCGATCGCGGTCGTGCTGGCCGATGACGAGCACCCACATCTGTTCATGCCCTTCCGGGAGGGTTCCTCGTTCGAGTCCGAGCTTCCCGCCGATCACGTGCACGGACCGCTCTATCTCGAGTTCGACGAGGGTGTCGAGCATTTCGCCAAGGTGCTGGCGGATCTGGTTCCGGCCGGCCGCAGCGTCGCGGTGGACGAGCTGACCGGGGCGATGCAGCGCAACGTCGACAAGCTCTTCCCGGCCGGCCCGCCGTCGGATGCCGCCCAGGTCATCGGACCGGCCAAGCTGGTCAAGACCATCGACCAGATCGCGGCGATCCGCAAGGCCTGCCGCATCACCGAGCAGGCCGTCGTCGACGTGCAGAAGTCGCTGGCCCCCGGGGTGCGCCAGATCGACCTGTCGGCGCAGTTCGTCCGCCGCGCGTTCGAACTCGGAGCCACCGCCAACATGCTGGAAGCGATCTGGCAGGTGATGCCCACCACGCGCGACAGCGGCGCGGTGTGGACCACCACGGGCGACCTGGCCCTGCCGCTGCTCACCACCGAGAAGGAGCTGGAGAAAGGTGACGTGCTGTGGACCGACGTCAGCATCACCTACGACGGCTACTGCTCGGATTTCGGCCGGACCTGGCTGATCGGCGAGGAGCCCTCGGTGCGCCAGCAGGCCCAGTTCGGCAAATGGCGCGAGATCCTCGACGCGGTGCTGGCGGTGACCAGAGCCGGTGCCTCGTGCGGAGATCTCGCGCGGGCGGCGATCGCGGCCAACGGCGGGGTCAAACCCTGGCTTCCGCACTTCTACCTGGGACACGGGATCGGCACCAACGCCGCCGAGATGCCCATGATCGGAACGGATCTGGGCCAGGAGTTCGACGACAACTTCATCTTCCCCGCCGGCATGGCGCTGGTCCTCGAGCCGGTGGTGTGGGAAGACGGAACGGGTGGCTACCGCAGTGAGGAGATCGTGATCATCACCGAAGATGGTTATCAGTCCATCACCGACTACTCCTACGCGCCGTACGGACGTGCCGCATGAGCACCGAGATCCTTGCTGACGACCACGCATTGCGCACCGGTCGCCGGGAACGGGCGCTGGCCGAGATGGCCGCCCGTGACCTGGACATCCTGGTTCTGGGCCGGCAGGCCAACGTGCGCTACGTGACCGGCGCGCCGCAGCTCTGGGTGGCCGGCACCCGCCCGTTCGCCCCGATCTGCGTGCTGGTCCGCGAAACCGGTGAGATCCACCTCAACAGCACCTGGGACGAGGGCATGCCGCCCGAGATCGGCCACGAACACCTTTACGGTCTGGCCTGGAACCCGATGACGCTGATCGAGGTGCTCAAGAACATCAAGGGCGCAGCCGGCGCGCGAAAGGTCGGCACCGACGCGCTGTCGCCGACATTCGGCCAGCTGCTGCCGATGGCCTTCCCCAACGCCGAGCTGGTCGACGGGGAGACCGCGATGCGCGCGGCCCGCCGGATCAAGACTCCCGACGAGATCCGCGCTCTGCGTGGCGCCCTCGAGATCGCCGAGGCCGGGCTCGCCGCGGCGGTGGCGAAGCTGAACCCCGGCACCTCCGAGCAGGCCCTGACCGGCGTCATGCTCGAGGCGATGGCCGCCGGCGGGGTGAGTACCTCGGCCACCCAGGACGGTGCCTGGATCACCCCGCGGGACAACGCATGGCGGGTCGGACGTCGTGACCGTCAGGTCGCCGAGGGTGACCTGGTGGCGTTCGCGGCCGGTGCGCTGGCCAACGGTTACGTCGGCGAGGTCGGCCGGACGTGGCCGGTCGGCGAGGTCAAGGGTGCCGATGAGCTGTTCACCCGGTCCGACCGGCTCTGGCACCGGCTCGTCGAGGCCTGCCGGCCCGGAGCCGCGGCCAGCGAACTGTTCACCGCCTACGAGTCGGCGGGGGAGTCGCTGCCGCCGATGCCGGTGGCACACGGCCTCGGGCTCGGATTCGATCCGCCGGTGATCTCGCCCGACCTGGCGCAGACGTCGGCGCAGGAACGACTCGATCCGGGAATGGTGCTGGCCATCACCGCCTACGTGTGGGAGGCCGGGATCGGAGCGGTGTTCCGCCGCGACGCGGTGCTGATCACCGAGGACGGCCCCGAGGTGTTGACCGCGAGCCCGTCGCCGGCCCACAGTGCCGCCGGAATCGGCTGAGGAAGAGGGTATGTCGGAATCGAAGCGACCATCTCCCGAGGAGATCATCCTGTACGAGAAGGATCCGAAGATCAAGATCGCCACGATCACCTTCAACCGTCCGGACTTCCTCAACGCGCCGACATCGATGGCTCGGCTGCGTTACGCCGACGTGTTGCGCGCGGCCAACGCGGACAACGACGTGAAGGTCGTCGTGATCCGCGGTGTGGGAGACAACCTGGGCAGTGGTGCGGACCTTCCGGAGTTCATGGAGGGCAACGACGACCCTGCCGTCCGGCTGGCCGAGCTGCGGCTGGAGGATGACGGCGTCGGCGAGGTGACCTACCCGCCGAAGGGCACGTTCCGCAACGGCGCCACGATCAGCGCCTGGTACGCGAACTCCCAGGCCGGCAACCGCGCGCTGCAGGACTTCAAGAAGATCAGCATCGTCGAGGCCAAGGGCTACTGCTACGGCTGGCACTTCTACCAGTGCGCCGATGCCGACCTGGTGATCTCCTCCGAGGATGCGTTGTTCGGGCACCCGTCCTTCCGCTATCACGGCTGGGGCCCGCGGATGTGGACCTGGGTGCAGATGATGGGGCTGCGCAAGTTCCAGGAGATGGTCTTCACCGGGCGCCCGTTCACCGCCGCCGAGATGTACGACTGCAACTTCCTGAACAAGGTCGTCGCGCGCGATCAGCTCGAAGCCGAGGTCGACAAGTACGCCCGGGCCTGTGCCCGGAACCGCCCGGTGGACACCGTGTTCCAGCAGAAGATGTTCTTCGAGGTATTCAAGCAGCAGCAGGGTGAGTACATGGGCAGCCTGCTGTCGGCGTTCTTCGAGTCGATGGGCAACGGCGTCGCCAACGACAGCGACGCCGACCTGGACATGTTCGAGTCGATCGATTCCGGCCTGTCCGCGGCGGTCAACGACAACGACAGCAACTTCCCGCCCGAGTTCCGGTTGAGCAAGCGCAACCGGGCGAAGGGGGACTAGGCAGCTCCGATGGTTGAGTCACCGCTTTCCGGATACGTCGTCGTCGACCTGTCCAGCGGGATCCCCGGCGCCTACTGCACCAAGCTGCTGGCCGACGGCGGCGCCGAGGTCGTCAAAGTCGAATCGCCGCAGGGAGATCCGTTGCGGCGCTGGTCGGCCTCGGGCGAGCGGGTACCCGACGGCGCCGACGGCGCGCTGTTCTCGTTCCTGGCCTGCTCCAAGCACAGCGTGGTGGCCGATCCGGACGCCGACGCCGACTTCGTCACCACACTGCTCGCCGGAGCCGACGCGGTGGTGTGGTCGCCGGGACCCGGCGTCGCCGGGGCACCCGAGTTCAGCCCGCAGGCCATTCGGGCCGCGCACCCGCACCTGACCGTCACGGCGATCACGCCGTTCGGGCTGGACGGGCCGTGGCAGGACCGGGCCGCAACCGAGTTCACCCTGCAGGCCTGGTCGGGCGGGATAGTCGGGCTCGGCCGCGGCGCACCCGACCGGGCTCCGGTGTACGTGGGCGGGCAGGTCGGCGAGTACCTCGCCGGCGCCTACGCCAGTGCGGCCACGATGGCCTCCCGGCTGCGCGGCTGCGCCGAACTCGTCGACCTGTCGATGCTCGAAACCTCGGTACTCGGCTTGACCTACTACCCGGTCAGCTACTTCGAGATGCTGGGCCGGCCCTGGCGCGATGCGCGCCGGCTGACCGTTCCGGGCATCGCCCGGGCCAAGGACGGCCTGGTCGACATCGGCTGCGGTACCGCCCAGCAATGGTTCGACCTGTGTGCCATGACCGGTCACGACGAGTGGATCGACGAGGACTCGCCGCTGTCGATCACCGAACAGGCCAACGAGAAGGCCGACGAACTCTACGCCTGGGTGGCCGAGCAGACCGTCGACGAGATCCGTGATCTGGCCACCGCCTTCCGCATCCCGAACGCGCCGGTGGCCAACGGCGCCAATGTCGAGGCGCTCGACCAGTTCGTCGCGCGAGGATCCTTCACGGTCAATCCGCGCGACGGCTTCACCCAGCCGACCCACCCCTACCGGATGTCCCCGGCGACCCTGCGGACTCCCACCCCGGCGCCGCGCCTCGGTGAGCACACCGAGCAGTACCGTTCGCGAACGTGCGTTCCCCGTAGTGCGGACGGCGCGGCAGCTACCGGGAATGCACCTTCGGGGAAACGGGCGTTGCCGTTCGAGGGCATCCGGGTCATCGACATGACCACCTTCTGGGCCGGGCCCAGCTGCACCCATCTGCTCGCTATGCTCGGTGCCGACGTGATCCACATCGAATCGACCCGCCACCCCGACGGCACCCGGCTGATCGCCGGCATCCCCGTCACCGAGGAGCTCTGGTGGGAGCGTTCGCCGATCTTCTCGGGGCTGAACACCAACAAGCGCGGTGTCACGGTGAACCTGCAGAGCGGTGAAGGCCGTGTTTTGCTCAAGCGGCTGATCGCCACCGCCGACGTCGTGGTGGAGAACTTCACCCCGCGCGTGCTGGAGAGCATGGGCCTGACCTACGACGCCGTCAGGGAGATCCGGCCGGACGCGGTGATGGTGCGGATGCCCGGGTTCGGGCTGGACGGGCCGTGGCGCGACAACCCGGCGTTCGCCTATGTCATCGAGGCCGCCGCCGGGATCAGCTGGCTGACCGGCTATTCCGATCTGAACCCGTTCGAGCCGTACTCCGTCGGTGATCCCAACGCCGGCATCCACGCGGTGAACGCGCTGCTGCTGGCGCTCGAGCACCGGCGCCGGACCGGTGAAGGCTCGATGGTGGAGGCCGCCATGGTCGACGCCGCCCTCAACGTCGCCGCCGAGCAGGTCATCGAGTACTCGGCCTACGGTGCGCTGCTGCAGCGCGACGGTAACCGCGGACCTACCGCGGCGCCGCAGAACCTCTACCGCACCAACGAGATCGACGAGTTCGGCCGACCGGACAGCTGGGTGGCGATCGCCGTGGCCACCGACGACCACTGGCTCGGACTCGGTGAGGCACTGGGGCGGCCCGAGTGGGCGATGTCCCCCGAGCTGGCCGACGCGGCCGGGCGGCGCGCCCAGCACGACCTGATCGACCGCCACCTGGCGGACTGGTGCGCCACCCGCACCGGTGACGCCATCGTCGCCGCCCTGTGGGAACACGGCGTTCCGGTGGCCAAGGTGCTGCAACCGCATCGGCAGACCGAACTCGCACAGCTGCAGTCCCGGGGATTCTTCGAGTCGGTCGAACACCCCGTGAACCCGCCCACCCCGCACAGCACCCTGCCGTTCCGGTTCTCCGGCGGCCCGCAGCGGGTGCACACCACGCCCGCGCCGCTGCTCGGGCAGCACAATCACGAACTGCTGCGTGAGATCGGACTCAGCGACGGCCATATCGGCCGGCTGGAGGCCGAAGGGGTCATCGGCACCGCTCCGGCCCGCTAATCTCCAAGGTCATGTCCATCGCCCCGTCCGACATTCTGTTGACCGGCCGCGTCGCGGTGGTGACCGGTGGCGGAGCCGGCATCGGCCGCGGTATCGCCGAAGGGCTGGCGGCATTCGGCGCCACGGTGGCGATCTGGGAACGCGACGAGCGGACCTGCGCACCCGCCGCCGAGGCGGTCGGCGGGCTGGGTCTGGTGACCGACGTCCGGGACGCCGAACAGGTCGACGCGGCGCTGCAGCGCACCGAAGACCAGCTCGGTGTGCCCTCGATCCTGGTCAACAATGCCGGCGGCACCTTCAACTCACCGCTGCTGGAGACCACCGAGAACGGCTGGGATGCGCTGTACCGCAGCAACCTCCGGCATGTGCTGCTGTGTACCCAGCGGGTGGCGCGTCGCATGGCGGATACCGGGATCCAGGGCAGCGTCATCAACATCACCTCGATCGAGGGGGTCCGCGCGGCTCCCGGCTATGCCGCATACTCGGCCGCCAAGGCCGGCGTCATCAACTACACCCGTACGGCGTCGTTCGAACTGGCGCCGCACGGCATCCGGGTCAACGCCCTGGCGCCGGACCTCACCATGACCGAAGGACTGCAGAACATGGCGCCGGGCGGGCTGTCCGAAGGCGTCGGGAACGGCATCCCGATGCGCCGGGCCGGGCACGTCGACGAAATGGCCTCGGCGGCCGTCTTCCTCGCCTCCGGCATGGCCGGCTACATCACCGGGCAGACCCTGCACGTCGACGGCGGGACAGCGGCCGCGGGCGGCTGGTACTTCCACCCCCAGACCGGTGCGGCCACACTCGGCCCGGCCTGACTAGGAGCCCGGGGTGTCCGGTGACGGATCCCCGATCCCGCGCCTGATCGCGCCCCACGGATCGGCGTACTGGCCCGGCTGTTTCCAGTAGGCCGATCGCCGCTTGGCCAGGGCGCGTACCAGCGGGGCGGCCACGGCCATCAGATGGCGCGACGGCCCGGCCTGCGCACGTGCCTCGGCCACCATGTCCGGCCAGGAATGGTGCTGGAACTGCAGGACTTCCTGTGCGCGGGTGGTGTCCATCCAGTCGGTGACGAACCAGTCGTCGTCGCTGTCCGGATTGCCCTTGCGGCCCAGCCGCAGCCCACCCCGCAGACCGCGCGACTCGGCCATCGCTATCTCGGCGTCCTCCTGCAGCATCCGGTGCGAGTCGTCGCCGGCGATCAGCAGGATCTCGCGCGCCGCATCGGCCGTCGTGGCCGCGGCGAAGGCCCACGCGACGTCACGGACGTCGACGGTGTGCAGCCGGCCGTCGGTGGGCAGAGCGCTGGCGAAGAAGATCGCATCCATGGTGACGGCCATGGCTTTCGGGTCCACGCTGAGCACGCCGCCGAGGCGCAGCACCACCCATTCGAGCGACGAGGCCCGCACGATCGCCTCCGCCTCGGCCTTGTGCGCGCTGTACAGATCGGAGTGCCGCATCGGCATGTCGGCGGTGACCGGACCCGTCGCCTTGTGCGGGTTGCGCGCGCCGAACACCGCGTTGCTGGACGCCTGGACGAAACGAGGTGGGGTGGGCTGTGATTCGGCGATCTTGACCAGGGTGGCGGTGGCGTCGACATTGACGCGGCGCGCCAGCGCGCGGTTCTTGTAGATCCCGGGCGGGATGATGGCGGCCAGGTGGATGATCGACTCCGGGGCGACGGCGGCGACCAGTTGCGCGGTCTGCTCGGCGTCGGTGAGGTTGGTCCACCGCACGCTGACGCCGGACGGCAACCCTTCGGCGGCCTTCCGGTTGGCGGGGCTGTCCAGGTCGGCGACGACGACGGTGCGCCCCAGTTCGGCCAACCGTCGGACGGTGGCCGAGCCGACCAGTCCGAAACCGCCGGTGACAAGCACCGTTCCCGCCATGAAAGACCCTCCTAGCTGCGGATATGACACTCTCCAAATCCGAGAGTAACATTTGGGCAACATGTCCGCCGAGCCGGCCGAGATGGCCAAGTGGGACCCCGGCTTCACCCGCCTGATCACCAGCCGGGTGGGCCCGTTGATCAAGCGGTACTTCCGTGCGGAGGTGCGCGGCTTGGATTCCGTACCCGCCGCCGGTGGCGCGCTGGTGGTGTCGAACCATTCCGGCGGGATGCTCACCCCGGATGTACTGGTGTTCGCACCGGAGTTCTACGGGCACTTCGGTTTCGACCGCCCGCTCTACACGCTCGCGCACTACGGGGTCTTCCTGGGCCCGCTGGGAGATCTGCTGCGGCGCGCCGGCGTGATCGAGGCCAGCCGCGCGAACGCGGCGGAGGCGCTGCGCTCGGGAGCGGTGGTGTTGGTGTTTCCCGGTGGCGACTACGACTCCTATCGGCCGACCCTGGCCGCCAACGTGGTGGATTTCAACGGCCGCAAGGGCTATGTGCGCACCGCAGTCGAGGCCGGTGTGCCGATCGTGCCGACGGTGTCCATCGGCGCCCAGGAGACCCAGCTGTTCCTGTCCCGCGGTGACGCCATCGCGCGCCTTCTCGGCCTGACCCGTGCGCGCATGGAGATCCTGCCGGTCAGCGTCGGTTTCCCGTTCGGTCTGTCGGTGCTGGTCCCGCCCAATCTCCCGCTGCCGGCCAAGATCGTCACCCGGGTGCTCGATCCCATCGACGTGACCGCTCAGTTCGGCCCGGACCCCGACGTCGACGCGGTGGATCTGCACGTCAGGTCGGTGATGCAGGCCGCACTCGACGACCTGGCTCGGCACCGTCGATTCCCGGTGCTCGGGTGAGCGCGGTGGCCGATCAGCTCGGCCTGCTCGCCACGCTGTGGCGCGCGCGGCTCATCGCGCCGATGCGCCCGGACCGGTACGTGCGGATGGGGATGGCGATGCGCCGGGCCGGTGTGACCGCGACGGTCGGGTTCGCCGCCGCAGCGCAGCGCTGCCCGGACCGGCCGGGCCTCATCGACGAAAAGGGCGTGCTGACCTGGAAGCAGCTCGACGACCGCTGCGATGCGCTCGGTGTCGCCCTGCAGCAGTACCGGCCCGCCGTCGTCGCGGTGATGTGCCGCAACCACCGCGGGTTCATCGAAGCGCTGGTGGGCGCCAACCGGATAGGCGCCGACGTGCTGCTGTTGAACACCTCGTTCGCCGGCCCGGCCATGGCCGAGGTCATCGCGCGGGAGGGCGCCGGGCGCGACATCGTGGTGATCTACGACGAAGAGTTCACCGAGACCGTCGACCGTGCACTGCGCGACACCCCGGCCGCAGTCCGGGTGCTGGGGTGGGTCGAAACCCCGAACGGTGCCACCACCGTCGACTCACTCGTCGAGGCCAATCTCGGCCGGCGTCCGCAACCGGCCGAGCGCAAGAGTGACGTCATCCTGCTGACCTCCGGCACCACCGGAAGCCCAAAGGGTGCCAAGCGTTCTGCCGGCAGCGGCGGTGCCGGTGACCTCAAGGCGGTGCTGGACCGCACCCCCTGGCGTGCGGAGGAACCCATCGTCATCGCCGCGCCGATGTTCCACGCCTGGGGTTTCTCACAGCTGTTGTTCGCCGCGCTGCTGGCGTGCCCGATCGTGACCAGGCGCAAGTTCGATCCCGAGGCGACGCTCGAGCTGATAGACCGCCACCGGGCCACCGGGCTGGCGGTGGTGCCGGTGATGTTCGACCGCATCATGGATCTTCCCGACGAGGTGCGCAAGCGCTGCAGCGGCAGGTCACTTCGGTTCGCCACCGCGTCGGGCTCCCGGATGCGCCCCGACGTGGTCACCGCGTTCATGGATCAGTTCGGCGACGTGATCTACAACAACTACAACGCGACCGAGGCCGGCATGATCGCCACCGCGACGCCGGCGGACCTGCGCGCGGCCCCGGACACCGCGGGCCGGCCCGCCGACGGAACCGAGCTGCGCATCCTCGACGCCGACCACCGCGAGCTCGCCGCCGGTGAGGTGGGGCAGATATTCGTGCGCAGTTCAACGCTGTTCGACGGCTACACCTCTGGGGCCACGAAGGATTTCCACGACGGGTTCATGGCCTCCGGTGACATGGGCTATCTCGACGCCGCCGGTCGACTCTTCGTGGTCGGCCGCGACGACGAGATGATCGTCTCCGGCGGCGAGAACGTGTACCCGATCGAGGTGGAGAAGTGCCTCGTGTCCCATCCCGCGGTCGCCGAGGCAGCCGTCCTCGGCGTCGACGACGAACAGTACGGGCAGCGGCTGGCGGCATTCGTGGTGCTCGAGGGCGGCGCGACGGTCGAGGTCGACGACCTCAAAGCGCATGTGCGCGACAACCTGGCCAATTACAAGGTGCCGCGCGAGATCACGGTGTTGGCCGAACTGCCCCGTGGCAGCACCGGAAAGATCCTGCGCAACGAGTTGCGCGGGCAGTGAGCTAAGTCTGCGAGGCGGCCGGGGCGGGGGCCATCGCGGTGTCGACGGTGCTGGGCAGCGCCAGCCCGCAGGCCCGGCGCAGTTCGCCGAACGCGTGCACCATGGCATCGGTGGCCTCGTGCGGATCATCGAAGGTCGCGTCGTCGGACAACACCGCGATGTCGACCTGGTCGACGTAGCTCCACACGGTCATGTTGAAGGCGCTGCCCGCCGAAAGCACCCCGACCGAATAGATCTCGGTGACCGGTGCGCCGCCGATCTGGCCGCGTGTCCTCGGTCCGGGAACGTTGGACACCGCGACGTTCATCAGCCGGTTGTGATCGGCGCGTTTTGCCTGCGCCCGGAACATCGCCGGCGCCAGAGCCGGGGGAAGGTACTCCAGCATCCGGCCCTGCAGGCTTGCCCCCAGCAGGTCGTTGGCCTCCTTGGCCCGGGCGGTGGCCAACGCGGTCAGGCTGACCCGCTGTCGCGGACCGTCGACGTGAACGGGCAGCGACACCATCATTCCGCCGATCTCGTTGCCGGTGATCCGTTCGGCGGACTTGTCGGTGGCGATCGGGACAGTGGCCATCAACGGCCGGTCCGCCCGGCCGTCATAGCGCAGCAACAGCTCGCGCAGGCCGCCGGCGGCCACTGCCAGCACGACGTCGTTGAACGTGACCTCCAGGCGCTTGGCCGTTTCCTTGACCTCGTCCAGCGACAGGGTGGCGGTCGCGAAGGTGCGTACGGGGGAGACGACGTGGTTGAGGAAGGTCGGCGGAGCGTTGAACGGTTTGGCCAGATCGGCGCTGCTGCCGGTGGGCTTGGCACGCCGACGTAGCCGGGCCAGCCCGCGGGCGGCGTCGGCCACCAGCCCGGGCAGCTCAGCGATGTTGTGGACGTGATCGACCCGGGCCTCACGGAGCAGTTCGCGCTCCGATGGAGTGGCACAGCCGGCGGGCGGCCCGTCGCGTTCGTCCTGTTCGTCGCCGGCCAGATCCATCAGCCGGGCAAGCAGATTGGCCGAGGCGACGCCGTCGGCCAGGGTGTGATGCACCTTGCCGATCAGTGCGAACCGGTCGTCGGACATCCCTTCGGCGAAGTGGAACTCCCACAACGGCTTGCTGCGGTCCAGCGGCGTGCTGGCGATCTCGCCGATCACCTGATCCAGCTCACGGCGCCGGCCCGGCGCGGGCACTCGAACCCGGCGCAGGTGGTAGTCAAGGTCGACGGGGCAGTCCTCCAACCACATCGGATGGTGCAGGTTCCACGGGATGTCGACCAGCCGGTAGCGCAACGGGTCCAGCAGGTGCAACCGTCGCGCGACCGTCCGGCGGAACGCGTCGAAACCGTAGTCAGCATCGTGGTTTGCCCGGTACCCGGCCGCGTCGATCACCGCGACCTTCAACGTGTGGGTGTGCAGGTTCGGTGTCTCGCTGTACAACAGCATGGCGTCCATACCGTTGAGCCGTTTCATGGACACCCATGCAACCACCCGGAAGTCATGATCACCCGGGGTTTGGCGGAATGTGTCAGCCGCAGAGAGCGTCCAGCGCGCCCGGCGTGTCCAGGTCGACGAATGCGGCGGCGTAGCGCTGCGCGAGCGCCAGGCAGATGTCGGCTCCCTGCCAGGCGTCACCCCCGGACAGCGTCGCCATCCAGATCGCCAACCCGTGTGCGACCGACGCGCGGTAGGCCAGCCAGACGTCCTGTTCGCTCGGCGCTTCGTCGGCGGGCAACCGCAGTGCGTCGCGGTACTCGCCGAGCAGGTCCCGTTCGGCGGCGCGGCGGTCCTCGATGGTCAGTGCGCCCTGCAGGAAGTAACCCAGGTCGAGGGAGAAGCTGCCACGTCGCACCATCTGCCAGTCCAGGAATCCCACGGTGTCGCCGGGCAGCACGTAGGTGTTGCCGATGTGCGGATCCCCGTGCAGCAGGGTCGGAGCCGAGTTGAGCAGGGAACCGATGTAGCGCGCCCAGACGTCGACGAACAGCTGCGTTCCCGACATCTCGACGATGCGCGCCGGCACGGTGTCGCCCAGCCGTTCGTGAGCGATGTGCAGCGGCGCGTACTCGAGACCCTCGAAGGCCACGAACGGTTCGACCCAGCCCAGTGCCGGGCCCGCGGTGAGGCGTTCACCCCAGAACTCACCGTGCAGCCGGGCCAGTCCCCGTACCCCGGAGGCGGCCTGCTCGACGGTCATCGGGCGGGTGGAGTCGCGCGGGTCGGCCCCGCGCGCCACCACGTCCTCCATGATCAGCAGAAAGTTGCGGCGGTCTTCATCGATCAGCGCGGTGTACACCTCGGGGTGATCGAGCGGAAGCCGGACACCGCTGGAGAACAGCCTCGGCTCGTGATAGAGCCCACTGGTCAGCGCGACCAGGTCGGCGTGCTCGGGGTCCACCGCTTTGGCGAATACCGTCTCCGGTCCTGACCCGGTGGAGTACCCCAGCGCCAGCCTCGCCCGCCGGTTGGTGCCGTCGTCGCGCAGCACCACCGCGACATCGTCGACCTCGACGCCGGGAAAATGCGGCGCGAGCGCCGAAGTCATCCACTCCGGCGTGATCGCGTCCCAGCCCTGCGGTATCGCCAGCGCAGCCGTTGTCATCTCGATCTGCCCTATTTCAGGCAGCTGCCGCCGTCGACCGGCAGTGTGACACCGGTGATGAAGCGGGCCTCGTCGGAGGCCAGGAACAGCACCGCGTTGGCGATGTCCTCAGGTTCGACCCAGCCGATGGGCAGCGTGTGCATGAGCTGGCCGACCACCTTCATGTCGTCTGGGCCCGGGTTCTCCAGGTCGGGCCGGAACAGCTTCATGGTGGGCTCGTTCATGAACAGTGGGGTGTTCACGTTGGTGGGATGCACGGAGTTGACCCGGATGTTCTGTGCACCGAGCTCGACGGCAAACGTGCGCATCAAGCCGACCACGCCGTGCTTGGCGGCGACGTAGTGTCCGGTATGTGGGTAGGCCTTCAGTCCGCCCACCGAGCTGGTAAGGATGATCGACCCGCCGTTACCACCGGCAAGGATATGCGGGACACCGGCTTTGACGGACTTCCAGACGCCGGACAGGTTGACGCCGATCATGTCGTCCCAGTCGGGCTCCCCCGTCTTGTCCAGGGTCTCGCCGCCGTTGCCGATCCCGGCGTTGGCGACGATGATGTCGAGCCTGCCGAACTCCTCGACGCCGGCGTCGACGGCGGCCTTGACCGCGTCGTAATCACGCACGTCGGCTTCGGCGGTGTAGATGCGTCCGCCGGCGTTCTTGACCAGATCCGCCGTCTCGGCGAGGTCCTCCGGCGTGGACAGCGGGATTCGCACGCTGTCGATCTGCTTGCAGATGTCGACGGCGATGATGTCGGCGCCCTCTTCGGCCAAGCGCACGGCATGGGCCCGACCCTGCCCACGCGCCGCGCCGGTGATGAAAGCGACCTTGCCCTCTACGCGTCCTGCCATGTTCGTTCGTCCTTGTCGTCGTGGGTTGTGGTTGGAGTCTGTCCGGGTTAGGAGATGATGGTGGGCATAGCTTCCCAGCCGCGCACCGCGGTGGTCTGCGACGGAGCGGTGTTGGCCCAGTCGACCTCCCACTCAGGGAATCGCTTGAGGATCTCCTCCAGCGCGATCCGGCCCTCCAGGCGGGCCAGGGCGTTGCCCATGCAGAAATGTGTTCCCGCACCGAAGGTCATGTGCGAGCGCTGCTCCCGGTGGATGTCGAAGACATCCCCGTCCGGTGGGAACCGGCGATGGTCACGGTTGGCCGCGCCCATCAACAACAGCATCGCGCTGCCCTCGGGCACCGGCTGTCCGTAGTACTCGGTGTCGCGGGCGACGTAGCGGGCAACCTGCAGAGCCGGCGGCTCCCAGCGCAGGATCTCCTCGATCGCCTGGGGGATCAGCTCCGGGTTCTCGGCGAGCTCGCGCCGTTGGTCGGGATGGTCGGCCAGCGTCTTGCCTGCCCAGCCGATCAGCCGGGTGGTGGTCTCGGCGCCCGCGGTGGCGACCACGGTCAGATACATCAGCAGCTCGTCGCGGCGCAGCCGGCGGACGGTGCCGGTCTCGTCCTCGAACTCGACGGTGAGCAGGTCGGTCATGATGTCGTCGGACGGATGCTCGGTGCGGTAGTCGATGAACTCGGCGAACACCTCACCGCTGGCGAGCAGGTCGACCTGCTTGCTCTGCAGGGTGGCCTCGCCGTGGTCGGTGACCCGGCGCTGGTCCTCTTCGGGGATGCCCAGCAGCATGCCGATGACCCGCATCGGCATCTGCTCACCGAGGTCGTTGACGAAATCGAATCTGCCGGTGCCGATCAGCGGATCGAGGCACCGGGAGGTGAACTCGCGGATCTGCGGCTCGAGCGCGTGGACCTTGCGCGGGGTGAACATCCGCGACAGCAGATTGCGGTGGATGTTGTGGATCGGAGGATCCTCGAAAATCAGTGTGCCCGGGGGGATGTCCATGCCGGACTTGATGATCTCGAGCAGGGCGCCGCGCCCGGAGATGAACGTCTCGTGGTCGATCAGCGCCTTGTTGACATCGTCGAATCGGCTCAGCGCGTAGAAGTCATGCTTCTCGTTGTAGTACAGCGGCGCCTCTTCCCGGATCCGCGCGAATACCGGGTAGGGGTTCATGTTGAGGTCGACACTGTACGGGTCGTAGTACAACTCGTCGGCCGTCGTGGCGTCGTGCACGTCGGAGTTCTCAGCGCTGATCGTCACGGGTGTCCTCTCGCTGGACCAGTCTTCACGTAAGACATCGGGCTGCTTTTTGTCTCACAACTCTGGCATCGCCGACGTGCGGGTGTCAATGACCGAATCGCAGACGGCAAGTCATGCTCTCGGGTGAGAAGAACGATCCTCTCAATGGTGAAAACGAATCGTGGCGCGGCAGGACACCAAGGCGTGCGCATCAGCGCAGGCGAATCAGATTCTACTGAGTGAGAGTGAGATTCTCGCCTATTCGGCGGCGAATCCGCGGGAGCAGAAGTCCCAGACCTCTTCGGCCGTGATCGGGTGAGTGGCGCCCTCGCCGGCGTCCCCACTGGCCTGCGCGACGAACATCACCGTCTGCATGGTCATGGCCGCCATCCGTCGCGGATTGATGCTTTCCCGCAGCTGACCTGCGGCGCTGGCCTCTTCCATCAGTTCGGTGAGCAGCGCCAGCAGTGGTGCGTGGGCGACCTTGACCTCGGAGGGGTGCGATACGAGCAGGCGGGGCGCGAAATCGGTGAACAGAGGTCGCTTGGCCGCGGGGTCCGGGCGCGACGACTCGAACAGCAGCTGAATGGCCACTTTGAGGCGTTCCAGCGGATCGTCCTGGCTGGCGGTGGCTGCGCGGATCTGGTCCGCCGAGCGGCTCAGCGCGTCTTCGAACAGGGCGAGCAGGAGTTCGTGCTTACCGTCGAACTGCAGGTAGAAGCTGCGCAGTGACTGGCGGGAGCGGTCGACGACCTCTTGGACCGTGAAGTCGGTGCTGCCCTTCTCGATGATGATCGCCTGCGCGGCATCGAGGAAGCGCTGAACTCGCTGAGCGGCCCGCAGCTTGGCGGTCTTGATCGAGCGCTCGACCGCACGCTGTTTCCAGGCAGGCTCTTCGCTGGGACTGGTCACCGGCGGCTCAACTGCAGCCCGATTAGGGAGAACATGAACTGACTGTACCGGAGAACGCCTTGCCATTGCGGTCCTCGACCCCCTCTCGGCCACCGTGTCAGAGATTGTAACTTCCTCATCGTGAGAATAGTATTCTCATTTTCGAGATAACAGAAGGCCTAGAACTACCGGGCGGCGTGAGACCTCCGGAGCAACGCGTATCGCCGTCCGGACATTCCCGCCCGCCCCGAGGTTCCCACCCCCTGGAGAAGGATCGCCCCCGTGTACATCGACTACGACGTCGCCGACCGTATCGCGACGATCACGCTGAACCGCCCCGAGGCGGCCAACGCCCAGAATCCCGAGCTGCTCGACGAGCTCGACGCGGCCTGGACCCGCGCCGCCGAGGACCGCGACGTCTCGGTGATCGTGCTCCGGGCCAACGGCAAGCACTTCTCGGCCGGCCATGACCTCAGGGGTGGAGGTCCGGTGCCCGACAAGATCACGCTGGAATTCATCATCGAACACGAGGCCAAGCGCTATCTGGAGTACACCCTGCGGTGGCGCAACATTCCCAAGCCGTCGATCGCCGCGGTGCAGGGCCGGTGCATCTCCGGCGGACTGCTGCTGTGCTGGCCCTGCGACCTGATCATCGCCGCCGACGACGCCCAGTTCTCCGATCCGGTCGTCTTGATGGGTATCGGCGGCGTCGAATACCACGGCCACACCTGGGAACTCGGCCCGCGCAAGGCCAAGGAGATCCTGTTCACCGGTCGGGCGATGACGGCCGATGAGGTGCTGTCCACCGGCATGGTGAACCGTGTGGTCCCGCGTGCCGAACTCGACAGCGAGGCCAGGGCGCTGGCCGAGCAGATCGCCAAGATGCCGCCGTTCGCGCTGCGTCAGGCCAAGCGCGCCGTCAACCAGACGCTCGACGTGCAGGGTTTCTACGCAGCGATCCAGTCGGTGTTCGACGTGCACCAGACCGGGCACGGCAATGCGCTGAGCGTCGGGGGCTGGCCGGTGCTGGTAAACCTCGACGAAATGAAGGCCAACATCAAGTAGGCGCCCGGACCCCGCTCGGCCACTCGCACAGTCGTCTGCGGCAGCTGTCCGCCGGACCGGTCGAGACTCGCGCGGCGCTAGAGAACCGCGAGACGCGGTGCCGAACCGCGGGCCCGCAGCCCGGCTCCGGCCCGGCGGGCGAGTTCCCGTGAACTGCCGAGCAATCCGTCGAGAACCAAGGCGCGCTTGACGTGCAGCTGCAGGCTGTGCTCCTCGGTGAAACCGATACCGCCGAGCACCTGCTGGCAGTTCCTGGCTGCGGTCAGCGCGGCCTTGCCCGCAGCGGCCTTGGCCAGCATCGCGGTCAGGTCGGGGCTCTCGGTCCCGGGCAGGCTCAGCGTCGCCTCGGCGCCCTCGATGGCCACCAGCGTTTCGGCCAGCCGGTGCCGCACGGCCTGGAAACTCGCGATCGGCTTGCCGAACTGCACCCGGTCGCGTGCATGCTGGGTGGCCAGCGTGAGCATGCCCCTGGCCGTTCCCACCAGCCACCAGCCAGCCGCCCGGCGGGCCTCGCCCAGTCGCATCGTCTGGCCGTCGGGCACCCGGTGGATCGGCAACCCGCCGAGCGTCGGGTCCTCGACCGCCGAACGGCTCCACACCACCCAGTCACCGCCGGCGAAGGGCATCGGGGGAGTGCCGCCCGGCAGACCGCCGATCGTCTCGAGGATCACGTCGTTGAGAATCGATGCGTGCGAACCTGTTTCGCCCAACAGCCGAAACACCAGCGGGATCGCCAGATCGGGCACCTCGGCCAGCATGTCGGCCCAGCCCAACTCGGCCAGCGCGGCGTCCATCTCGGCGCCCGACTTGGTGAGCATGGCCTTGCGCAGCGCGTCCTCGAGCAGATCCAGCGACGGCAGGTCGGTATCGGTATCGGTGGCCATCGTCATTCCTTCCCGAGGTCGAGCAGGCGGCGGGCGATGATGTTGCGCTGCACCTCGGCGGTGCCGCCGTAGATGGTGGCGGCCCGGGAGTACAGGAACTCGGTGCGCCATTCGTTGTCGTCGAGTTCGATGGTGCCCGGCAGCAGATCGCGGACGGTGTCATAGAGGCGCTGCTCGGCACCGGCCAGCAGCACCTTGTCGATCGAGGTGTCGGGCCCGAGCCTGCCGCCCCCGGCCAGCCTCTTCTGGGTGACCAGTGACCGGCAGCGCAGCGTGTGCAGGGCCAGATACACCTCGCCCAGTTCGGCGTCCACGGCCTGACCCTGTCCTTTGACCTCGTCGATCAAGTCGTCGAACCGCGAGTACAGGTAGGCGATGCGCTGCCAGAAGCAGGTGGAGCGTTCGAACGGCAGCAGATCCATCGCCAGCTGCCAGCCGTCGCCGGGCTCACCGAGCATCCGGCTCGCGTCGACGACCACGTCGTCGAAGTAGACCTCGCAGAACTCGTCGACGTCATGCATGGTGCGCAGCGGACGCACGGTGATGCCCGGGGTGTCCAGATCGACGAAGAAGGCGGTGATCGCCTGATGGTTCGGCGTCTGCGCATCACCGGTGCGGGTGAGCAGCACGCAGCGCTGCGAGTACTGGGCGAAGCTGGTCCACACCTTCTGGCCGTTGACGATCCAGCGGTCGCCGTCCTGCACTGCGCGGGTGGTCAGCGACGCCAGGTCGCTGCCCGAGCCCGGTTCGGAGAAGCCCTGGCACCATTGCTCTTCGCCACTGAGCAGCTTGGGCACCATCTCGGCGGCCAACTCGTCGGAGGCGTAGTCGATCATCGTCGGCGCCAGCACCTCGAGCATCGAATACGGTCCAGGTTCGGCCAGCCGGCGCCCGACGACCTCCTCGCCGACGATCGCGCGCAGCACCGCCGCACCACCGAGCCCGCCGGCGTGCTCGGGCCAGCCGTAGCGGCTCCAGCCTGCGTCGTAGAGCGCACGCTGGACGCGGGCGAACTGGCGGATGTGGCTTTCGAGGCTGTGGTCAGCCGGCGGAGTCAGGTCGTTCTCGTCCAGCCAGGTCTGCAGCGCCGCGCGGAATGCGGCGGGATCGGACAGGTCGGTCATCCTGCTTCAGGCCTCCCGATCGCGTGGGCGCGGCCGGAGTCGTGGTCGCCGCTGCGGCGGATGAACGTCATCGCCCGGGTCTTCAGCCGCCAGCCGTCCTCGGTGCGGACGTAGGTGTCGTTGTAGTACCCGATGCGCATGTCGTGCTTGGAGTGCTCGATGAAGCACAGCGGCTGGGTGCCGGTCGCGGTGTCCGCGCCCTCGGCCAGGTCGACCAGCGACGTGCCGGTCATGAACAACCCTTTCGGTGCGGCCTCCACGAGTTCGGGGAAGCGCGCCAGCGTATAGGTCGATCCGAATGCGCTGTAGGTGCCGTCCGGGGTGAACACCGACATCAGGCCGTCGGTGTCACCTTGGGTGATGGTGACGGCGTACTTCGCGAGGAGCTGCTGGATCTCGACGAGATCCTCAGTGCGTGACGTCATTCTTGAAGACTTTACCGCCCTTCATTACAAAGTTGACAGCCTGTGTAACGCCGATGTCTGTCAGTGGGTCGCCCGGTACGGCGATGATGTCGGCGAGGTGCCCCTCGGCGATCCGGCCGAGGTCGGCCTTGCCGACGAGATCCGCGCCCACCACGGTAGCCGCCCGGAGCACCGCCGCCGGTGGCATGCCCCACTCGACGAGGGTGACAAGTTCGTCGGCGTTGCGCCCGTGCGGGATGGCTGGGGCGTCGGTGCCGACGGCGATCTTCACGCCGGCCTCGTAGGCCGCCTTGATCGATGTCTCTGCCTTCGGGAACATTTCTGCTGCCTTGTCCTGCAGCACTTTCGGGGCCTTGGACACGTCCATCGCCTGAGCCAGGCGCCGCGTGGTCACCAGGAAGCGGTCGTTGTCGACCAGCATCTGGATGGCCTCGTCGTCCATCAGGAAGCCGTGTTCGATGCAGTCGATCCCGCAGGCCACCGCATGCTTGACCGCTTCGGCGCCGTGCGTGTGCGCGGCCACCTTCAGGCCGCGCCGGTGCGCCTCGTCGACGATCACCCGCAGCTCTTCGTCGGAATAGTGCTGGGCCCCGGCCTCACCGGTCAGTGACATCACTCCGCCGGAGCAGCACACCTTGATCAGCTGGGCACCGTGCTTGATCTGGTAGCGCACCGCCTTGCGGATCTCGTCGACGCCGTTGGCGATGCCTTCTTCGACGGTCAGCTCCAGCACGCCGGGCATGAACGCGGCGAACATCGTCGGGTCGAGGTGGCCACCGGTCGGCGTGATCGCGTGACCGGCCGGGATCACCCTCGGTCCGTCGATCCACCCGGCGTCGATCGCCTTGCCCAGCGCGACATCCAAGAGGTAGCCACCGGTCTTGACGAACAGCCCGAGGTTGCGCACCGTCGTGAAGCCGGCCCGCAGGGTGCGCCGCGCGTTTCCGACCGCGCGCAGCACCCGGGTGGCGGGGTCGTCCTGCACCTGGGACAGACCCGGGTTCTCACCCCGGCCGCCCATCAGCAGGTTGACCTCCATGTCCATCAGGCCGGGCAGCAGTATGGCGTCACCGAGGTCGATCACCTCGCCTTCGTCGGCGGAGCCGGCAGGACCCGCCTGAGCCGCACCGCCGACGGAGACGATCCGGTCGCCGTCGACGGTGACGATGCCGGGGCGAACGATCTCCCCGGCATCGACGTCGACAAGACCCGCAGCTTTGAGGGTCAGAGCCACTTCAGACCACCGGCTCCTTGACGAGTTGGACATACGCGGCGCCGGCGTCGAGCACCCGCGGTTGCTTCCAGACCTCGACCGGGAAGCTCACCATGACGATCGACTGACCCAGATGCACAAGGGCCTTGGCGTCGTCCGGCATTCCCTTGAGCGGGAATCGAGCGTCGACGTAGACCATGATGTCCTCGAGGCGCGCCATGCCGGCATCGTAGAGCTCCTGCATCTCCTCCATCGACGAACTGAGCCGCTTCTGGTAGCGCTCTTCCTCGGTGGGCAGGCACCAGTCGCTGAACTTCTCCAGGTCGGCGAATTCCTCTGGCAGCTTAGACATTGGCGTGATCCTTCTCGCTGGTGGTGGCCTCGCCGGCACCGGCACCGTTGCTGCTGTTGCCGTTGCGGCCGGCCTTGTAGGCGTCCACGTACTTGTGCGCGGTGTGATGCAGGTGACGGAGCAGGACTTCCTGGTCGCAAAGCGGGAAGTCCAGCACCGCCCGGGTGCCGATCTGGGTCTGGGTGGCTTCGAGGGTGTTGGCGTCCTGGTGTGCGTACTCCTTGAAGGTGACGGCTGCCAGTTCCTGCGAGAGCCGCTGGCGCAGGTTCTTCGGCGGCACGAAGTACAGATCGGCCTCGAAGATGTGCGTGTCCACGCCGGTGGGCCAGTAGTTGTAGGTCAGATACCAGCCCGGGGCCCAGAACAGCAGGGTGAAGTTCGGGAAGAACTCGAACGAGTCCTGTCCCCAGGTCGAGTGGCGGCCGGGGTTGATGGCCGGTGGCAGCTCGTCGGGCAGGATCCCCTTGATGTCGGGGCGCTCCCACGGTCCGAACAGGCCGCTGTGCAGGATCCGCTCGATGGGCTTGACCATCTTGAGGTCCTTCGGCGGGCTCATGCCGCCCCACGACGAGATCATCGAGTGATCGCCCTTGATGTCGTAGTGCAGCGCCTCGAAGCCGAACTTGGCCAGCTTCTCGGCCTCCTCCTTCTCCGCCTGCTTCATGTGCAGGATCGGCGCGTGGTAGAACTCGACGAACGCGTCGATGAACAGCTTCCAGTTGGAGTTGATCTCCGCGCGGTAGCTGTAGTGCTCGGTCATCTCGTGGAAGGGATAGCCCTTCAGCCCCTGGCCGAACTCGCCCAGGTATTCGTCCAGGGAGACCGCGTCATCATCGAAGTTGACGAAGATGAATCCCTCCCAGACCTCGCAGCGCACCGGCTTGAGGGGGTAATCGGCCTTGTCGAGGTCGAAGAACTCGCCCTCCTGCTGGACGAAGGTCAGATCGCCCTTCAGGTTGTAGCGCCAGGCGTGGTACTTGCAGACGAACTGGCGGCAGGTTCCGGAGACCTCCTCGCCCGGGTAGTCGTTCCACACCAGCTTGTTACCGCGGTGCCGGCACAGGTTGTAGAAGGCGCGGACCTGCTCGCCGTCGTTGACGATGACGATCGAGGTGCCCGGGCCGACCGAAGGGAGCTCGCGGGTGATGTAGCTGCCCTTCTTGGGGATCAGCTCGACGCGGCCCATCTGCAGCCAGGTCTTGCGGAAAATGGCCTGCTGTTCGAGTTTCCACTGCTCGGGATCTATCGAGTCTTCGTAGTTGACCGGTGCCGTGCCGAGTTCGGGCCAGTTCTCGGTCCAGCTCCCAACCTCGGGTTTCGGGAAGAATGCCACGGTGTCTACCTCTCCTGTGTTGTTTCGTGGTCAGGCACGACCCCAAAGGTGTTGATCGCCATGGCGAGCGCGCCATAGCAGCCGATCGTGAAGACGAGGTCCATCAGTTGGCGCTCGTCCAGATGTGCCGACAGCGTGCTCCACGTGGAGTCGGAGACGACCGCGTCGCGGTTGAGTTCGTCGACGGCGACGATGATGGCGCGGTCGAGCTCGTCGTCGGCCTCACCGCGTTCGATGCCGGCGATCACCTTGTCGGACAGCCCGGCGGCGCGGCCCATGTCGACGTGATGGCGCCATTCGTATTCGCAGTCGGCCTGGTGCGCGACGCGCAGCACGGCCAGCTCGCGCAGCCGCTCGGGCAGCGTCGAGCTGTAGAGCAGGTGGAAGTTGAACCGCAGGAACGACCGGGCCAGCTTGGGGTGGCGCATCAGCGTCGCGACGAGGTTGCCGGTGGCCTGCGGGTTGCGGCGTTCGGCAGGCATCAGACCGGTCAGGGCCTTGTCGACGGCGTCGTCCCACCGATCCGCCGGCAGTGGGGGCACCCGCACGGTCGGTCTCCTCTCGCTCATGAGAATCAGATTCTCATATTCGGCTAACAGATTTCCACTTTTCCGGGATGGCGTCAACGCCCAGCCCTGAACCGCCGGTCAGGCCTCCGCTGCCGGATGGGTGACGCCGCAGCCAGACGGCACCGGCAGCGGAGTCGAACGTTGATTCTCGCCTGTGGAGAAGCTAGTTTCCTTGGTAGGAGAACAACCGCCGTCTGGACTCTGCGTCGCTCCCGGCGCGGGTGAGAGGAGCTTCGCCATGCATATGGACGACATGATTTTGATCAGCGTGGATGATCACATCGTCGAGCCGCCGGATATGTTCGCCAATCATCTGCCGAAGAAGTATTTGGATGAGG
>NZ_JBSWXU010000009.1:0-74527 GCF_056160785.1 Mycobacterium sp. ABE4_509
CCACGCAACCCCGGCTCGCGAGCACGGCCCCACCAGCGCACTCAACGGCCTGGGCGCCTGCCAAGGCTGCAACTACGCCAAAGAAGCCCCCAGCTGGACGGTCACCACCACCGAGAACAACGGGGCACACACCGCCGAATACCGCACCCCCACCGGCGCGATCTACCACAGCACCGCACCACCACTACCCGGCCCACCGACCTACCGCCGACTCAGCCTCCTCGAAGGCCAACTCAGCATCGACCTGGTCACATTCGACGCTGCGTGACGTACCAGTCGAGCAGTGCCGGGTCGTCGACCGCGCTGCGCTCCACGACCTTAGCCGAATCACCGCCCTGGAACAGCTTCTTGATCGGCACCTCGAGCTTCTTGCCGGTGCGGGTGTGCGGCACGCCGGGGGCCACGATGATCTCGTCGGGCACGTGCCGGGGGGACACCTGCGAGCGAATCGTCTCGTTGATCGTGTCCCGCAGCGCATCCGTGAGCTCGGCACCCTCGGCGAGAACGACGAACAGCGGCATCCAGTACCCGCCGTCGGACTGCTCGGCGCCGATCACCAACGCCTCGACGATCTCCGGCAGGCCCTCGACGGCCTGGTAGATGTCGGCGCTACCCATCCGGATGCCATGCCTGTTGAGGGTGGAATCCGAACGCCCGTGCACGATGACGCTGCCATGGTCGGTGATGGTGATCCAGTCACCATGGCGCCAAACCCCGGGGAACATCTCGAAATAGGCGTCCCGGTACCGCTGACCGTCCGCATCGTTCCAGAACGCCACCGGCATCGACGGCATCGGTTTGGTGATGACGAGCTCACCCACCTCACCGCGCACCGGAGTGCCCGACTCGTCCCAGGCGTCGAGCGCGCACCCGAGATAAGGAGCCGACAGCTCGCCGGGCCACACCGGCACGGTGCGCACCCCGCCGATGAAGGCCGACACGACGTCGGTACCACCGCTGATCGAAGCGACCTGCACCCCCACCTCGTCGGCCAGCCACAGCGACGACGACGGCGGCAGCGACGACCCGGTGATGCCGACGGTGCGCAACGCCGACAGATCGTGACCGGTGCTGGGGTGAGCATCGGCCTTGATACAGCCGAGCACGTATCCGGGACTGGTGCCGAGCACCGTCGCGCGAACCCGGGCGGCGATCTCCCACAGCGCATCCGGTTTCGGCGCCGACGGGCTGCCCTCGTAGCAGACGATCGTCGTTCCCACGAGCAGACCGGCGACCTGGAAGTTCCACATCATCCAGCTCGGACTGGTGAACCAGAAGAAGGTGTCCTCGCGGCCCATGTCGGACTGCAGCGCAACAGCTTTCAGGTGTTCGAGCAGCACGCCGCCATGGCCGTGCATGATGCCCTTGGGCAGGCCGGTCGTCCCGGAGGAGAACAGGATCCACAGCGGATGGTCGAAGTCGACCGGCAAGGGCTGGGGCGGGTGTTCCCCGCGGGCGGCGAGGTCGTCGAGCGTGAAAGTCGCCACCAGGCTGGGCAGGCCGGCGCGCAGCGCCTCGACGTCGTCACGCTTGTCGCGATGCTTGCCGGCGAACACATACCCGTCCGCGGCGACCAGCACCTTGGGCTCGAGCTGCCCGAGCCGGTCCAGCGCGGCCTTGGCCGAGTAGTCCTGCCCGCACGCACTCCACACCGCGCCCAGCGATGCGGTGGCCAGAAAGGCGATCACCGCTTCGGGGATGTTGGGCAGGTAGCCCACCACGCGGTCCCCGGGGCCGACCCCGTGGGCGGACAACGTGTCCGCGAATGCCGCTGTGCGGCCTAGTAGTTCGTCCCAGGACAGCTCACGGTCCGGCCCGGCCTCGCTGACGTGGATGATCGCCGGACGGTCCGGGCGCATGTTGCGGACCACCTGGTCGACGTAGTTCAGCGTGGTACCGGGAAACCAGCGGGCACCGGGCATCTGGGCATGTTCGAGCACCACCGGCGCCCGCTCACCGAGATCGAAGTAGTCCCACAACGCCGCCCAGAAAACCTCGACATCCCCGACCGACCAGCGCCACAGCGCGGCATAGTCAGCGAACTCGCAGCCTGCGCGGGCGGCGGCGAAACGGGCGAAGTCGGTCACCCTGGCCGCGGCGATGTCCGCACCGGTCGGCACCCATTGGGGAACAGCTTCGTTCACCGTGCGCTCCATCCGCCGTCCATCGTGTACGACGCTCCGGTCACCATGCCCGCATCCGGCGTGGCCAGCCACCCCACCAGTGCGCCGACCTCTTCGGGTTCGACGAGACGTTTCACCGCGCTCTCCTTCAGCAGGATCTCGGCCAGCACCTGGTCCTCGCCGATGTTATGCGTGCGGGCCTGATCGGCGATCTGCCGGGTGACCAGCGGGGTCCGCACGTAGGCGGGGTTGACGCAGTTGCTGGTGACGCCGTGCGGTCCGCCTTCGAGGGCGGTCACCTTGGACAAGCCTTCCAGCGCGTGCTTGGCCGTGACGTAGGCGGCCTTGAACGGCGATGCGCGCAGGCCGTGCACCGAGGAGATGTTGATGACGCGACCGAACCCGTTGCGGTACATATGCGGTAGCGCGGCGCGGATCAGCAGGAAGGGCGCCTCGACCATCAAGGTCATCATCATCCGGAACCTCTCCGGCGGGAATTCGGCGATTTCGCTGACGGTCTGCACCCCGGCGTTGTTGACCAGGATGTCGGTCTGCAACTGCAGCTCCTCCAGGGCTGCGACGTCGACCAGGTCCAGTGTCCAGGCCGTCCCGCCGACATCCTCGGCTACGGACTGCGCGCCGGCCTCGTCGATGTCGGCGACGGTGACCGTCGCGCCGCGGCGGGCCAACTCCCTGGCACATGCCGCACCGATCCCGCCGGCGCCACCGGTGACCAGGGCCGCGCGGCCGTCGAGGTCGTTCACCGGACTGAGTATTCATGCAGGCATCTGCGCCCAGCAATGGCCAAAACTGCAGTATGCATCTGCAAAAATGCAGATATGCCCGTCATCCGCCGCCGACCCAGCGCCGACGACCTGCTGGTCCTGCTGGCCGTCGGACGCACCGGCACGTACACGACCGCCGCCGACGAACTCGGGCTCAACCACACGACCATCAGCCGCCGCATCGCCGCCCTCGAACAGGCCGTGGGCGGGCGGGTGCTGGCCCGGGTGTCTGGCGGCTGGGAACTGACCGAACTCGGCCGGGAGGCGCTGGCCGCCGCCGAGACCGTCGAGTCCGCGGTCCGGTCGCTGGCGACCGAGGACGGTGGCCGCCGGGCGCTCGAGGGCGTGGTGCGCATCTCGGCCACCGACGGGTTCTCGGCCTACATCGCGGCCCCGGCCGCGGCAGCGGTGCAACGCGGCCACCCCAAGGTGGCGGTGGAGATCGTCGCCGCCACCCGACGGGCGAGCCAGCAGCGCTCCGGCCTGGACATCGAGATCGTGGTCGGCGAACCGACGGTGCACCGCGCCAAGGCGATGCGGCTCGGCGACTACTGCCTCGGGCTGTACGGGTCGGCGGGCTACCTCGAAGCGCACGGCGCCCCGGCGAGCGTCGAGGACCTCCACCGCTATCCGCTGGTGTACTTCATCGACTCGATGCTGCAGGTCGATGATCTCGACCTGGCGACCAGCTTCGCGCCCGCCATGCGGGAATCGGTGACGTCGACCAACGTGTTCGTGCACGTGGAGGCCACCCGCTCCGCGGCGGGCATCGGGTTGCTGCCCTGCTTCATGGCCGACCGGCACGCCGACCTGATCCGGGTGCTGACGAACGAGGTGTCCATCCGGCTGAGCTACTGGCTGGTCACCCGGGCAGAGGCGCTGCGACGCCCCGAGGTGGCCGCCATCGTCGAAGCGATCATGGACCGGATGGCCGATCAGCGCGAGACCCTGCTCGGTGCGCACTAGCGTCGAGACATGCCCTTCCTCGAACATCCCCGCGGCCGCGCCTACTACCGCCACTGGGCCGCGGCGCAGCCGCGCGCGGCGGTGATCTTTCTGCACGGCTTCGGCGAACACACCGGCCTGTACCACCGGTACGGTTTCGCCCTGAACGCCGCCGGAATCGACCTGTGGGCGGTCGACCAGTTCGGGCACGGTCTCACCCCGGGCGATCGTGGGAACTTCGGCACCATCGAGGACAGCTCGGCGCTGGCCGAGCGCCTCAGCGACCTGGCCGAGCAGGAGCGCCCCGGACTGCCGCTGTTCGCGCAGGGTCATTCGTTCGGCGCGGTGGTGACGCTGTTCCGGCTGCTCGAGCACCCCGACCGCTACCGCGCCGGCATCATCTCCGGGGCGCCGCTGGTAGCCGTTCCGGCGCTGGTCGATATCGACACCGACATCGATCTGCCACCGGAGGCGCTGTCGGCGGACCCGTTCTACCTCGACGCGATGGCCAACGATCCACTGGCGTTCGTCGACGCCGACGGTGCTGCGCTGGTCCGTGAACTGGACCGGGGGTGGGACCGCTTCGGGGCCGAGCTACCGGGACTGAAGGTTCCGACGCTGGCCGTGCACGGGTCCAACGATGTGATCGGGCCGGTCGGGGCCGTGCGCGCCTACGCCGAGCAGATCGAGGCCCTGCAGCTCGCCGAGTTCCCGGGGGCTCGCCACGACATCCTCAACGAGACCGAACACCGGGAGGTCGCGGCCACGATAGTCGACTTCCTCGCAGCTCAGCTGCGCTGAACAGAACTCATCCACAGCAGTTGTGCACAGTGTGGATGAATCACACGCGTGTAACTCGCCGTCAGAGCCAGGTGTCGTCGGTCGTCGCGGTCAGGAAGGCCTCCAGGTCGTTGCGCCAATCGGCCGGGGTGTTCTTGTCGGGCTCGATGCCGGTGTACTGGCCCTGATAGAACAGCAGCGGCCGGGGCTTGCGGCGCGGCACATCCGAGAGCGAGTGCACCGCGCCGAACACGACGAAGTGGTCGCCTCCGTCGTGCACCGAATCAACCGTGCAGTCGATGTGCGCCAGCGAGCCGTCGATGATCGGCGAGCCCAGCTTGGACGGAGTCCAGTCGATGCCGGCGAACTTGTCCGGTTCGCGCGACCCGAATCGCGCCGACACCTTCTGCTGGTTCTCGTGCAGGATGTTCACGCAGAACGCGCCGCTGGCCTCGATGGCCGCCCAGGACCGCGAAACCTTGGTCGGGCAGAACAACACCAGCGGGGGATCCAGCGACAACGCCGCGAACGACTGGCAGGCGAAGCCGACCGGGAGATCGTCGTGCACGGTGGTGATCACGGTGATACCGGTACAGAACTGCCCCAGAACGTCCCGGAAGGTGCGCGGATCTATCGGTGGGCTACCCACTGTTCACAGGCTCCTCGCGCAAGCGCTCGTCACTAACTCTTGAAACCCACGCTGAAATCGTGTCCCCACAGCGACACCGCGGTGCTCTCTCTGGCGACCCAGCTGTGGTCGTCGACCTCGAGACCCTCACAACCGAACTCGACGTCGAAACCGCCGGGCGTCCTCATGTAGAACGACAGCATCTTGTCGTTGACGTGTCGTCCCAGCGTCGCCGACATCTTCACCTTGCGGCGCAACGCCCGGTCCAGACACAACCCGACATCGTCGGAGTTCTCCACCTCGACCATCAGATGGACGATGCCGCTGGGGGTTTCGCCCGGCATGAACGCCAGGCTGTGATGGCGGGGGTTGACGCCCAGAAATCGCAGCCAGGCCGGTTCGCCGTCGGCCGGGCGGCCAACCAGCTGCGGGGGCAGCCGCATCGAGTCGCGCAGGCTGAAGCCGAGGACGTCGCGGTAGAAGTGCAGGGTCTCCGCGTCGTCACGGGTGGTCAGCACCACGTGGCCGAGGCCCTGTTCTTCGGTGACGAACGTGTGGCCGTAAGGGCTCACCACCCGCCGGTGCTCGAGGGCGACACCGTGGAAGACCTCGAGGGTGTTTCCGGACGGGTCGTCGAAGACGATCATCTCATCGACCCGGCGCTCGGCCTTCTCGGCGGAGGTGGCCTCCTTGTACGGGATGCCCTGAACGTCGAGACGGTGCCGGATCTCCTGCAGCCCGGCAGCGTTGCTGGTCTCCCAGCCCGAGACCAGCAGCCGGTCGTGCTCCCCGGGCACGATCACCAGGCGGGCGGGGAATTCGTCCATCCGCAGATACAGTGCGCCGTCGGTGGTGCCGGAGCCCTCGACCATGCCGAGCACCTTGAGCCCGTACTCCCGCCACGCACCCATGTCGGTGGCCTCGATCCGCAGGTATCCCAGCGACCGGATCATGATCAACCTCCGAGGAAATCCACTGTGAGCTTGTTGAATTCGTCGAACTTCTCCAGCTGGGCCCAGTGTCCGCACTGCCCGAACACGTGCAGCTGAACCTTGGGGATCTGCTTGAGCGCCACCAGAGCGCCGTCGAGCGGATTGACCCGGTCTTCGCGTCCCCAGATCAGCAGCACCCGCTGGCGCAGCTTGTAGACCTCGCGCCACATCATGCCCAGCTCGAAGTCGGCGCCGGCGAACGACTTACCCATGGCCATCGTGGCCGCCAGCGACTCGGGCTGGCTGGCGATCTGGAAGCGTTCCTCCACCAGTTCGGGGGTGATGAGGGACTGATCGAAGACCATGATGCGCAGGAAGTTCTCGATGTTCTCCCGGGTCGGATCGGCGGCGAAGCGCCCCAGCAGCTTCACCCCCTCGGTGGGGTCGGGTGAGAACAGGTTGACGCTCAGCCCGCCCGGACCCATCAGCACCAGCCGGCCGGCCCGCTTGGGGTTGTCCAGCGCGAACCGCACCGCGGTTCCACCGCCCAGGGAATTGCCGATCAGCGCGGCCCGCTCGATCCCGAGATGGTCGAACAGGTTCAGCAGCGCGGTCGCGCTGTAGCGGTTGTACTGCTCGTGCTCGGTGTGCTTGTCGGAGTGCCCGTAGCCGGGCTGATCCACGGCCAGCACGTGGAAGTGCTCGGCGAGCACCGCGATGTTGCGGCCGAAGTTCGACCAGCTCGACGCGCCCGGCCCACCACCGTGCAGGAGCACCACCGTCTCGGAGTTGCCGACCCCGGCTTCGTGGTAGTGCAGCCGCATGTCATCTCTGACCTGCGCATAGCGCGACGTGGACTCGAAGGTGATCTCCTGCTGCTGGGCAGCTTCAGCGGCGAATGACGTCATTTAAACCATCGTGTCCTGGGGCGGCAGACCGAACGCGTCGTTCCCGAAGATCAGGTAGGCCCGCTCGGGCTCGTTGGCGGCGTGCACCCGACCGGCATGCGCGTCCCGCCAGAACCGCTGCACCGGCTGATCGAGTTGCAGAGCGGTCGCACCGGAAGCCTCGAACAGCAGATCGATCGACGCGATCGCCCGCGCGGTGGCGCGGACCTGATCACGGCGCGCGCTGGCGCGCAACGAGAACGGGATCTCCTCGCCGGTCTGCAACAGCTTGTACTCCTCGCCGACATTGCCGATCAGCTGACGCCAGCCGGCGTCGATGTCGCTGGCCGCCTCCGCGATGCGGATCTTCGCGAACGGGTCGTCCTTGGACTTCTCGCCGGCGAAGGCCGCGCGCACCCGCTTGCCCTGATGCTCCACGTGAGCGTCGTAGGCGCCGTAGGCCATGCCCATGATCGGGGTGCTGATGGTGGTGGGATGCATGGTGCCCCAAGGCATCTTGTAGACCGGGGCGGTGTTGTTCTCATAGCCGCCCGCGGTGCCGTCGTTCATCGCCTTGTAGGACAGGAACCGGTGGCGCGGCACGAAGACATCCTTGACCACCACGGTGTTGCTGCCGGTCGCCTTGAGGCCGACCACGTTCCACACGTCGTCGATGCGGTAGTCGCTGCGCGGGATCAGGAAGCTGCCGAAGTCGACGGGCTTTCCGTCCTTGATCACCGGGCCGCCGAGGAACGCCCAGGTCGCGTGATCACAGCCCGACGACCACTGCCAGGCGCCGCTGACCAGATAGCCGCCGTCGACCACGGTGCCCGCGCCCATCGGCGCGTACGAGGACGACACACGCACGGTCGGGTCGTTGCCCCACACGTCGTCCTGGGCCTGCTGGTCGAACAACGCCAGGTGCCAGTTGTGCACACCGAGGATCGAGGAGACCCACCCGGTGGAACCACAGGCGCTGGCGATGCGCCGCACGGCTTCGAAGAAGATCGTGGGATCGCATTGGAGCCCGCCCCACTGCTCGGGCTGGAGCAGCTTGAAGAACCCGACCTCGTCGAGTTCGGCCACGGTTTCGTCGGGCAGGCGCCGCAGCTCTTCGGCAGCTGCCGAACGCTTGGCGATCCGCGGCAGGAGATCGTCGACACCGGCGAGTACCGACTGCGTGTCGCGCTGTTCAATGGACGTCACTGGATTGCCTCCAAAGGCGTGCGAAGTAACCTACAAGAGATTAGAACACGTTACGATTTGTGTCGAGTAGCGGTGTCCTACGGCCGTTGGACCTGCGCACATTCATTTCTGTAACCTGTTCTAGTTATCGGGCTCGTTCCAGTTGACCAGGGAGGCGCAGTAGTGACGGACGTTGCAGTCGACGAACCACTCGGCAGCCATGTGCTCGAGTTGGAGATCGCCGACGTCATCGACGAGACGGGCGACGCGCGGTCCCTGGTGTTCAAGTCTCCCGCAGACGCCCCCGTCGCACCCGAGAAACTGCGTTATGCACCCGGGCAGTTCCTGACGCTGCGGGTGCCCAGCGACCTCACCGGTTCGGTGGCGCGGTGCTACTCGCTGTGCAGCTCCCCGTTCACCGGCGACCCGCTCACCGTCACGGTCAAGCGGACGTCCGAGGGCTACGCGTCGAACTGGCTGTGCGACAACGCACATGCCGGGATGAAGGTCCACGTCCTGGCGCCGTCGGGCACGTTCGTGCCCAAGACCCTCGACACCGATTTCCTGCTGCTGGCGGCGGGCAGCGGCATCACCCCGATGATGGCGATCCTGAAGTCGGCGCTGTCGGAGGGCAGCGGCAAGGTCACTCTGGTCTACGCCAACCGCGACGAGAACTCGGTCATCTTCGCCGCTGCGCTGCGTGACCTGTCGGCCAAGTACCCCGACCGGCTCACCGCCATCCACTGGCTGGAGTCGGTGCAGGGCCTGCCCACCCGGGCCGGGCTGGCCGAACTGGTCGGGCCGTTTCACGGCCGCGAGGCGTTCATCTGCGGGCCCGGCCCGTTCATGGCCGCCGCCGAGGAGGCGCTGACCGCGTCCGGGATGCCCGCCGAGCGCATTCACATCGAGGTGTTCAAGTCACTGGAGTCCGACCCGTTCGCGGCCGTGGTCCTAGAAGAGGACGACAGCGACGAAGGGCCCGCCACCGCGCACGTCACGCTCGACGGCCAGTCGCACGAGGTGTCCTGGCCGCGCCGCGCGAAACTGCTCGACGTGCTGCTGGACAAGGGCCTCGACGCGCCGTTCTCCTGCCGCGAGGGGCATTGCGGTGCGTGCGCGGTGCTCAAGAAATCCGGTGACACCGAGATGGAGGTCAACGACGTGCTCGAGCAGTCCGACCTCGAAGAGGGGCTGATCCTGGCGTGCCAGGCGCACCCGCTGTCGGATTCGGTCGAAGTCACCTACGACGAGTAGGCAGGGATTACCTTCGTGACGATGAACCGGCTCGCAGCTGCAAGCGCAGCGGCCCTGCTCGCGATGGCAGGACTCGCCCAACCCGCGCCGGCCGCGGCCGCGGCCAATTCCGGCACGTCCTCGATCCCGGTGGACGCCGCCACCCAGATCCAGATGAACGTCACCGCCGACTGCGTGGCGGCCCAGAGCCGGTGCTTCTTCAACACCACCGCGAACCTGCTCACCCCGGACGGCCCGACCGGATTCCCCGGCGACACCTGGGCCCGTCAGACCATCACGATCCGCAGCTCGGATCGCGACATCTGGCAGGAGGCCTGGTACAGCGCGCCGTCGGGTACGCCACGGGAACTCAAGGGGGCCAACCACAACAACGTGCTGTCGAAGATGTACAAGGCGATCAACAGCGTCGAGGTGTCGATCACCTACTTCGGCGGCGGACCCATCGAACGGTTCAAAGCCGACGGCGATTCGATGCCGATCAACTGGGCCACCGGTCAGGCCGACACCTCGGGCGACTTCATCGCCTGCTCGCAGATCCAGGTCGTCTACGGCGGGGTCAACCTGACCACGCCCAGCGCCTGCGCGCAGACCACGTTCGGCTAGCGCGCTAGAACTCCGGGCTCGCCGCGACGTCGCTCCAGGCCAACCCCTGCCCGTCCGGCCTGACGACCACCATGTCGCCGTTCTCGACCAACTCGGCCACCCGGTCGGCCAGTTCCTCGGCGCAGGCGTCGGGGTCGGCCAGCGCGACGTGGCGACCCACCTCGTTGTTGTAGAGGTCCATCGCCGCGCCGGCACGGGGGTTGGCTGGGATTCCCTCATGGGCATCGGTGAACGACCTCGTCCAATGCGCACCGAACGCCCGCGTCATCAACGCGCTTCCGTAGCCGTGGCGGAACGCATCGGTCCGGTTGTCGACGTCACCGCCGTCCGGCGGAGGAAATCTGGCCAGCGCCTCGGCGCTCGCCCGGACCTTGATGTCCCACAGCGGCCGGATCCTGGCCGGGTCGGCCACCAGCATGTCGATCTCGGTCCGGGTCAGGTCCTGCGGGGGAACGGTCAGCCCGGCGCACTCGTCCGGGAACGAAGAAACATCGAATGCGCATGTGCCGCCGGGGTCTTCGGCTATCCGGTACTCCCGCAGGATCTGCTCGAGGCGGTCGAACACCGATCGATTGTATGGCGCGGCGCCCCGGCCGCGCACGCCGGATTCAGCGCGGCAGCCCCAGCAGCCGCTCCCCCGCCATCGTCAGCAGGATCTGCTCGGTACCGCCGGCGATGGTCAGGCAGCGGGTGTTGAGGAAGTCGTGCACCTGGCGGCTGTCGACGATGCCGGCGCCGTCGGCCAGATCCATCCGGAACTCGGCGAGCCCCTGGCGGTAGCGCACCCCGATCAGCTTGCGGGCGCTGGCCTGCGGGCCGGGGTCCTCCCCGACCACCGACAGCTGCGCGATGCGCTGATCCAGCAAGGAGCCGACCTGCGCGGTGACGATCAACTCGCCGAGCCGATCCTGTTGGGCGGCATCGAGTTCGGCCACCGAGCGCAGCAGCTCTTCCATCGGGTTACCCAGTGCGGTGCCCTGGGCCATCGCCACGCGTTCGTTGGCCAGCGTGGTGCGCGCGAGCCGCCAGCCCTGGTCGACCTCGCCGACCACCATCTCGTCCGGCACGAACACGTCGTCGAGGAACACCTCGTTGAACAGTTCGTCGCCGGTGATCTCACGCAGCGGCCGCACCACGATGCCCGGCGACTTCATGTCGATCAGGAAGTAGGTGATGCCCTTGTGCTTGGGGGCGTCCGGGTCGGTGCGGGCCAGGCACACCCCCCAGTGTGCGGTGTGGGCATTGGAGGTCCACACCTTCTGCCCGGTCAGCTTCCAGCCCCCGTCGGCGCGCACAGCCTTGGTCCGCAGCGCGGCCAGATCGGAGCCGGCACCGGGCTCGCTGAACAGCTGGCACCAGAGCAGGTCGCCGCGCAGCGTGGCAGGCACGAACTGCTCGATCTGCTGCTGGCTGCCGTGCTCGAGGATGGTCGGGACCGCCCACCAGCCGATCACCAGATCCGGACGCACCACCTCGGCGGCGGCCAACTCCTGGTCGATCAGCAACTGTTCGGCCGGCCCGGCCGCGCGGCCGTAGGGCCGTGGCCAGTGCGGCGCCAACAGACCCGTCTCGGCGAGCGCGACCTGGCGCTGCTCGGCCGGGGCGGCGACCACGTCCGCCACCGCCGCGGTGATCTCGGGCCGCAGGTCAGCCACCGAATCCAGGTCGATGTGCAGGTCACGACGGACCCCTTGCTGGGTGAGGGCGACGACCTGGCGCAGCCACCTCGACCGCCCGCCGAGGAACTGCGCGATCGCGTACGCCCGGCGCAGGTACAGGTGGGCGTCGTGCTCCCAGGTGATCCCGATGCCGCCGAGCACCTGGATGCAGTCCTTGGCGTTGGCCTTGGCCGCCTCGATTCCCACCGACGCCGCCAGCGCCGCGGCAAGCGACAGCTGCTGTCCGCCGGTTTCCGAACCGCTGTCGCAGGCGGCCTGCGCGGCGTCGCCGGCCGCGACCGAAGCCTGCTCGGAGCGCAGCAGCATCTCCGCGCACATGTGCTTGATGGCCTGGAAGCTGCCGATCGGCTTGCCGAACTGTTCGCGCACCTTCGCGTATTCGGTCGCGGTCTGCAGACACCATCGCGCCAGGCCGGCGGCCTCGGCGGCCAGCACGGTCACCGTCAGGTCGACGATCCGCTGGGCGGGCAGAGCCAGCTCCTCGGCGGGAGCGTTCTCGCACACCACCCGGGCCAGCGGCCGGGAGAAGTCCGTCGCCGTCAGCGGTTCGACGGTGACGCCGTCCGCGGTCGAATCGACCAGCACCCAGGTCTCGGCGACCGGCAGCAGCAGCACCGCCCCGGCGGACGCACCCAGCACGTAGGCCGCGCTGCCGGAGACCTGCCCGTCGGCGAAGGTGAGGTCGGCGGCCAGTGCGACACCCGCGGTGCGCGCCCCGGAGGCCAGTTCGGCCAGCAGTTCGGAGTGTGAATCCGGCAACACCAGCGTGGCCAGCGCGGTGCTCGCCACCGGCCCGGGCACCATCGCCGCGGCGGCCTCGTCGAGCATCGCGCACAGGTCGGCCACCGTGCCGTCGGCCCCGCCGTGCTCCTCGGGCAGCGCCACACCGAAGGTCCCCAGTTCGGCGAACCCGTCGTAGGCGGCCCGCCAGCCGTCGGCGTCGCCCTGTTCCACGTCGCGGGCGGCTTCGACGGCGCGGGACCCGGCAGCCCAGCTCCGGACCAGTTCGCGCGCCGCGGACTGCTCGTCGGTGATCGTCGCAGACGAGTTCGAGGACCTAGCCGACACCGTGACTCCTACCGTTGGGGCGAGAAGACCCTGCTTCCCACTAGAACGTGTTCTAATATTGCCAGCGTTGGAGCGTCAAGTCGACCGCCATTGCAGCAGGGCACGTCGGTGTCGCCACGACACGGAGGTGAGCGATCAGGGAAGGGCATGCGTATCGTTTTCTGCGATACCGCATCACGAAGGAGCCACACGTCGCATGTCAGGGACGTCAGAGTTGTCGGGCACCGAAGCGCGAGCCGCATCCGGTTCGGGTTCCGGAGCCGACACCCGGCCTCGCCAGGTGATGAACGTGGCGGTTCTGGCTGAATCCGAGCTCGGTTCCGAGGCGCAGCGCGAACGGCGCAAGCGAATCCTCGACGCCACGCTGGCGATCGCGTCCAAGGGCGGTTACGAAGCCGTCCAGATGCGGGCGGTGGCCGAACGCGCCGACGTCGCCGTAGGCACGCTCTACCGCTACTTCCCGTCGAAGGTGCACCTGCTGGTCTCGGCGCTGGGTCGGGAGTTCGAACGCATCGACGCCAAGACCGACCGCGCCACGCTGGCCGCCGGGGCCACCCCCTATCAGCGGCTCAACATCATGGTCGGCAAGCTGAACCGGGCGATGCAGCGCAACCCGCTCCTCACCGAAGCGATGACCAGGGCGTTCGTCTTCGCCGATGCGTCGGCCGCCGGCGAGGTCGACCACGTCGGCAAGCTGATGGACTCGATGTTCGCCCGCGCGATGAGCGACGGCGAACCGACCGAGGACCAGTACCACATCGCCCGGGTCATCTCGGATGTGTGGCTGTCCAACCTGCTGGCCTGGCTGACCCGCCGGGCATCGGCCACCGACGTCGCCAAGCGCCTCGACCTGGCCGTGCGGCTGCTCATCGGGGACGGCGACCAGCCTAAGATCTAGGCGTGAGCGACCTGCCGGCCGAACTGTCGAAGGCCCTCGACGCCGCCGCGAAGCTGCCGCGACTGCTGGTCACGTCCGACTTCGACGGCACCCTGTCACCGATCGTCAGCAACCCCGCCGACGCCCGCCCGCTGCCGGCGGCCGGCCGCGCGCTGGCCGGGTTGGCCGAATTGGCGTCCACCGCGGTCGCGCTGATCTCCGGGCGTGCGTTGCGCGATCTGCGGGTGCTGTCGACGATGCCCGACGCGGTACACCTGGTGGGCAGCCACGGCGCCGAGTTCGACTCCGGGTTCGCCCACGACATCGACCTGGACCTGCTGGCGACCATCACCGACACGCTGAACTCGATCGCGTCCGGGCGCCCGGGCGTGACGGTCGAGACGAAACCGGCCAGCGTCGCGCTGCACGTGCGCAACGCCTCCGAAGCCGACGGCGAGGCCGCGCTGGCGGCGGCCTGGGAGGCCGCCTCGGGCTGGGACGCGCACGCCACCACCGGCAAGGCCGTGCTGGAGTTCGCGGTGATCTCCACCGACAAGGGTGAGGCCATCGACATCCTGCGTGAGCGGCACGGCGCGTCGACGGTGCTGTTCTTCGGTGACGACGTCACCGACGAGAAGGCGTTCCGGCGGCTGCGCGACGGCGATATAGGCGTCAAGGTCGGCGCCGGCGACACGCTGGCGTCGTACCGGGTCGACTCACCCGACGACGTGGCCGCCGCCCTGGCCTACCTGCTGGATGCCCGCTCCGGGATACGGTTCACCTGACTTGCGCCCCCGGTCAGGCCGGGGGGCCCGAAGTCCGTCCCCGGACCAGCTCGGTGTCGAGAACATCGACGACCGGTAACCCCGAACGCGGTGGATTGTGTAGCAGTTCACCTGCGCGGCGGCCCTTTTCGACGCTGGGCTGCACCACGGTGGTCAGGCCGCGCTGCAGGGCCTCGGGGACGCCGTCGAATCCGGTGATGGTCATCGCGCCGGGCACATAAATTCCCCGGGCGCGCAGATTGTCCATCGCCGAGAGCGCCAGCACGTCGGCCGTGCAGATCAGGGCCGTGATGCGCGGGTTGGCTTCCAGAGCGACATCCGCGCCGGCACCCCCGGACGTGGGCAGATGCTCATAGCTCTCCACAACGGTCAGCGATTCCGGGTCCAGCCCCGCCGCCGACACCGCGTCGAACACGCCGGCGATGCGCTCGCTCTGGACGCGGAAATGCGGTGAGCGCACCCGCGCCGGGTCGGCGAGCGCCGGAGCGGGCCCGCTGTGCGGCCACTCCCGTTCGAGGCGCATCGTCAGCAACCCGATCTCACGATGCCCCAGTTCGAGCACGTATTCGGCGAGACCGCGCATCGCGGCGCGGTCGTCGATACACACCTGCGACGTGCCGGGCACATCGCGGGGCTGGTCGACGATCACCACCGGCAGGTGCCGCTGCAGCACCGCGGGCAGGTAAGGGTCGTCGTCGGAGGCCGAATACACCACGAATCCGTCGACTCCGGCGGCCAGCACGGCCGCCGAGCCGTCGCTGACGCTGCGGCCCGGCCCGACCGCCACCAGCAGCAGACCCTGCCCCACCGCTTCGCACGACTCGGCCAGACCGGCGACGAAGTCCAGCGCCGCGGGATCGCGGAACGAGTAGTTCAGCGGTTCGGTGATGACCAGTCCGACGGCACCGGCCTTGCGGGTCCGCAGAGATCGGGCGACCGGGTCCGGTCCCGGGTAGCCCAGCGCCTTGGCGGTGGACAGCACCCTCTCGCGCAACTCGGCCGACAACTGATCGGGCCGGTTGTAGGCGTTGGAGACAGTGGTGCGCGAAACCTTGAGCTCAGCGGCGAGTGAGGCCAGGGTCGCGCGCCGCCTCGGCGCCGGACTCCTGGACATGCTCGTTGAGATTAGTGGATCCGCCCGGCGTCGCCGCGGAGATCCCGCCGCGGCGGGGCAGCCGGTTGGCCGCCCATACTGCCAGCCAGGTAGCACAGGCGATGCTGACGATGACGAAGCTCGGCGGCAGATTGAACATCGCCGACAGGGACAGGCCGGCCCACACCGACACCAGACCGATCCCCGCCGAGATCGCCATCGCCAACACCGGGCGGGCGGTGAGCATCAGCGCGGTGGCCCCGGGCGTCACCACGAGGGCGAACAAAAGCAGCGTCCCCACCGCCTGCACCGCCATCGTCACGGTGATCCCCAACAACACCATGAACAGGATGGACAATTTCCGCACCGGAACGCCCTTGGCCTCGGCCACCTGACTGTTCACCGAGGTGAACAACAACGGCCGGTAGATGAACGCGATACTGGCGGCCAGCACCGCCAGCAACGCCAGGAAACTCAACAATTGGTCAGTCGTGATCGCAAGCAGGTTCCCGAACAACACGTTGGTCAGCGTCGAGGAGTTGCGGGTAGCCAACGAGTTGAAGAACAACCCTAGTCCGGTGGCGAATGCCAGCACGGTGCCGGTCGCAACCTCGCGATCAGAGGCCCGCTTACCGAGCGCACCGATGACCAGCGCCCCGCCGACACAAAAGATGCCCAGTCCGAGCGCTGCAGGCAATCCGAGCAATACCGCACCAGTCGCACCGGGCAGGCCGATGTGCGCGAGTGCGTGCGCGGCGAACGACGAGTTGCGCACAACGATGAAGTACCCCATCAGGCCGGCGGCGAGCGCGACGATGGTCCCACCCAGCCACGCATTGCGCATGAACTCCGAGTTCATGATCTGCAGCCAATTGTCCTGATAGCCGACCGCAGCCGGAAACTGAACCATCACACGCTCCGCATGAAGAGGTCGCCCTGGAGCGTGTGCGCCACCTGGATCTTGGTTCCGTAGAGATGGGTGAGCAGGTCTGCATCGATTACTTCGTGTATCGCGGCGTGGTGGGCATGGCCGTCCAGTAGATAGATCGCACTGTCGAGGGGGCTCAGCAGCGGGTTCAGATCGTGGGCGACGACCAGAATGGTCACCCCCAGCTCCGCCTTGAGCCGGGACAGCAGCTGGACGATCTCGTGTTGGGTGCGCAGATCCAGCGAGGCCAATGGCTCGTCGAGGATCAGCATCTTCGGGTGCGCGACCAGGGCGCTGGCCAGCGCGATGCGCTGACGCTGGCCACCAGAGAGCTCGGAAAGCCTGCGGTGGGCGAAATCGGTCGCCTCGACCCAGCTCAGCGCCTCGTCGACGCGCGCCCAGTCGGATGCACTGGGCCGGGAAAATCCCCAACGGCACCCGTTCAGACCGAGCAGCACCGCGTCTCTGCCGCGGACGGCTTCGCTGGCGTTGAGATCGTAATCTTGTGGTACATAACCGATCTCGTCATTGCCCAACCCCGGCCGCACGCCGTACACCTGCACCGAACCGGTGGCGACCGGGACCAGGCCTAGAATCACCTCCAGCAGGGTGGTCTTCCCGGAGCCGTTCGACCCGATGATCGCGACGAACTGGCCGGGGCCGACCTCGAAGGTCGACTCCGACCAAATCGTCCGACCACCGCGCACGACGCTGGCGTTGTCAAACGTCAGCGCCGGCCCCGGTAGCGGCTCAAGCAGGGACACCGAGCGCCTTGGCGAGGGCATCGAGCTGGGCGATCTGCCACGCCTGGAAAGTGTCGGTGTTGGGCGGGATCGTCTCGGTGACCTCGACGACCGGAACTCCGCCCTGCTCGGCGGCCGCCCGGATCTGCTCGGGTACCGAGCCCTCGGTCTGAGTGTTGTAGATCAGCACATCGACACCGCGATCACCGAGCAGCCTCAGGAAAGCGTCGAGGTCGGCCGGCGACGGTTCTGTTTCGTTCGACGAGGCAGCCTCATAGCCCTCGGGGGTGCGGTTCTGCAGCCCCAGCGCGGCCGCCATGTCGTCGAAGACACTCTCGGTGGCGGCGTAGGTCTTGCCCTGCGCACTGGACTTGATGGTGGCTATCGCATCATTGTACGGCTTCATCACATTGTTGAACTCGGTGTTCCGCTCGGCGAAGTATTCGGCGCCGTCCGGAGCAAGCTCGCTGAGATGGGCCGTCACCTCTTCGGCGACCTCGTTGACCACCGCCGGGTTGTACCAGACGTGCGGGTTTCCTTCGTGGTCGTGGTCGTGGCCCTCTTCGCCCTCGTGGCCCTCTTCGCCCTCGTGGCCCTCGTGGCCCTCTTCGCCCTCGTGGCCCTCTTCGCCCTCGTGGCCCTCTTCGCCCTCGTGGTCGTGGCCTTCCTCGAGCTCGACGGCGTTGATCACCTCGGCATCCGGGGCCGAGGCGGCGGCGAGCTTGGCGGCCCATTCGTCGTAGTGACCGCCGTTGATGACGACCAGTTGGGCGCCCTCGAACTTAGCGGCGTCGGACGGGGCCGGTTCGTAGTCGTGGGGATCGACCGAAGAGCTGGCAAGCACCGTAGTCACGTCGGCGCAGGCGCCACCGAGCTGGGAGACGATGTTGCCCCACTGGTCGACACTGACGACGACGTTGACCGGATTGGTGGGGCACCCCCCCTCAGAGGCGGGCGGTGTTCCCGCCGTGGTCGTGGATTCCTCGTCGCTCCCGCAGGAGGACAGTGCCAGCGGCAGCGCGAGGGCGAAGGTGGCGGCGAGCAGCCGCCTGGCGCGGGTTCGGACTGAAATCACCCGGCAACGATAACCGTTTCCGATTGCTGGCGCACCATCCTGCCGGGTTTTGACAGCCGCTTAATGAAAATGATTATCATTAGGGTATGGTTACAGAAGCGCCTCCGCAACTCCCCGTCACCGTGCTCTCAGGATTCCTGGGCGCCGGCAAGACGACCCTGCTCAACCACATCCTGGCCAACCGCGAAGGCCGACGGGTGGCGGTCATCGTCAACGACATGAGCGAGGTCAACATCGACGCCGCTCTGGTCGCCGGACAGGGTCACCTGGACCGGACCGAGGAGAAGCTCGTCGAGCTCACCAACGGCTGCATCTGCTGCACGTTGCGCGAGGATCTGATCGACGCGGTCGGCGCGCTGGCGCGCCAGGGCAAGTTCGACCAGCTCGTCATCGAGTCCACCGGGATCTCCGAGCCGATGCCGGTGGCCGCGACGTTCAGCTGGGAGTTCGAGGACGGCTTCAGCCTGGGGCAACTGGCCAAGCTCGACACCTTGGTGACCGTCGTGGACGCCTCGACGTTTCTGACCGAGATCGCCAGAGGTGAGGCGCTGGCGGAACGTCAGATGAGTGCCGGCGAGGGCGATGCCCGCAGCGTGGCAGACCTCTTGGTCGATCAGGTGGAGTTCGCCGACGTGATTCTGCTGAACAAGACCGATCTGGTCACCCCGGAGACGCTGGCCACCGTTGAGACGCTGACACGGCGACTGAATCCGACCGCCAAGCTGATCCACACCGACCACGGCGTGGTCGACCTCTCAGAGGTCCTCGACACCGGCCTTTTCGACCCCGTCGCCGCCGCCGAGGCCCCGGGTTGGGATGAGGAGATCGCCGACGGCCACACGCCCGAGACCGAGGAGTACGGCATCAGCTCCATGACGTTTCGGGCAGACAGGCCGTTCCATCCGGCCCGGCTGGCCCGAGCCCTCGGCCAGATGACCCGCATCATTCGCAGCAAGGGGTTCTGCTGGATCGCCAGCCGCCCGACGATCGCGGCCATCTGGTCGCAGGCCGGCCCGAACCTGGTGATCGAGCCCGCCCAGTACTGGTCGAGCGTCGACATCCCCCCGGGACAGGAGATCGTCTTCATCGGGGTGAAACTCGACCGGGACCGAGTGCAGGAGTTGCTCTCGGGAGCCCTGCTGACCGACATGGAACTCTCCGGAGGCGAACAGGCCTGGCTGGGGTTCACCGACCCGCTGCCGGCCTGGGGCGTGACGCAGAGCCATTCGCACTGACAAGCTGCCGTGGACTGACCCGTCATCGAGGCCCGCGTCTCGATGACGGGTCAGTGTTCTCCACCCGACAGTCCGGCGATCAGATGCCGAGTTTGAGCGAGGCGCCAGCGTCGACGAAGAGCTGCTGGCCAGTGACGTAGCGGGACTCGTCTGAGGCGAGGTACACCACCGCGTGCGAGATGTCTGACGGCTCGACGTATGGGATCGGCATTGCCTGCATGAACGGGAACGTCACTTCGGCGTCCTCCCTCGTGGGCTCTGGAAGGTCGGGGCGGAACGTGCGATACATCGCCGGGTTCTGCAACATGTCAGTGTCGACGTTGGTCGGATGGACGGTGTTGACCCTGATCCGCTCCGGGCCGAGGGTCAGCGCCAGCGACTTCGTGTACTCGCGAAGCATCTTCTTGGCCAGGCCGTAGCCGTCGCCACCGGGGCCCTGTAGACCACCCTGGCCGTTGACACCGCCGGCCTGCGGGACCAGACCGGCCACCGACCCCGTCACGATGACCGAGCCGCCCGCCGCCAGGTGGGGCAACGCAACGTGGACGGTGTTGACGACTCCGACGAAGTCCACATCGAAGGCGTCGGCGAAGCCCTGCGTAGGTACATCGTTACCCAGCGGACAGATCGCGGCGTTGGCGACCACGACGTGCAGTCCCCCCAGTTCGGCGACCGCGTCATCGAGCACCTTCTTCATGCCCACCCGATCACGGACATCGACCTGAGCGGAGATCACCCGCCTGCCCGCCTTCTCGACCAGCCGCGCGGTCTCGTCGAGATCGGCAGCGGTGGCCAGCGGATAGGAATTGGTACCGATGTTCTCGCCGATATCGCAGATGACGAGATCGGCTCCCTCGTCTGCCAGATGGACGGCATGGCTGCGCCCCTGTCCGCGTCCGGCACCGGTAACGAACGCGACCTTTCCCGACATCCGACCCATGGGCATCCTCCTCGATTGGTGAAAATCACTTTCGACAACGACCTCGGGGCACTGTAGCGTGATCGGCAGTTAATGAAAACCATTACCGATAACCGCATTGACGCGTGGAGCCTGACGAGGAGACCGGCGTTGAAAGCCCGAAGCCGATACACCCAAAGCCCATTCACCGTGGCGGTCTGCACGGCCTGCGATTCCGAGCTCATCGACATCGTCCTGCCGAAACTGCGGAAAGTGGTCCGCAGTTGCCCACACGGCGTCCTCGTCGTGACACGTTGCATGTTGGGGACTGTCACTTGCGCGGCAAGAACTTCCGATCACGAAGTGATGCTGGTCGTCCAACCCTGCACGAAGGATCGGGCTCCGGTGTCGTCGGTGCAGTGGGTCGGCCCGGTGCGCGACAGCGCCGACGCAGACACGGTGTGCGAGTGGATCGCAGCGGGCACCTGGGACAACGCGAACCTACCCATGAGACTGCGCGCGGACCTCAACCTCGCGAAATCCAGCAGGATGAACTGACGCGTCACGGCCCCGTCGCCACCGGCCTTGCGGGATCTGCGCACCACTGCGACCACGAGCCCGGAAACAAGGACGCATCCACCCCGGCTGCCCGCAGCGCCGCGATCGTGACGGCCGCGGTGACACCCGAGCCGCAGTAGGCGCCGACCCCCTCGGCTGCTGCACCGACACCATGCTCGGCGAAGAAAGCGCGCAGTTCGCCGTCAGGGCGGAAACCGCCTTCGGCGGTGAGTAATTCAGTGCTCGGCGCGTTCCGCGCGCCAGGGATACGTCCGGCGACGGGGTCGACGGGCTCCCGGTCGCCACGGAACCTCTCCGGCGCACGCGCATCCAGCAGCACGCCGCCGAAGACCGCCACCTCGGCAGCGGTCAGCGTAGGAAGCGCCCCGCGGTACAGATCGCGATAGGTGACCCTGACATCACCAGGAGATGCTGCAGTAGAACCGGTTTCGAGTTCACCGTCGACCGCGATCCAAGCGGCCAGACCGCCGTCGAGAATTCGGACGTCGCCGATCCCGGCCGCGTTCAGCACCCACCAGGCGCGAGCCGAGCCGGCCCGGTTCCAGTCGTCGTAGACGACGGTAGGGACACCGCGGCGCAATCCCCAACGGCGTGCTGCCTGTTGGACCGCGTCGCCGCTCGGCAACGGGTGGCGACCCCGGTCAGGCAGCGTGTGGTCGGACAGTTCGTCCTCCAGCGAGACGTACACCGCGCCGGGTATGTGGCCGCGGGAGAACGCCTCGCGCCCGTCGGGTTGTGTCAGTTCCCAACGGACGTCGAGGACGTTCACCGGTCGGCCGTCGGCGAGGTGGCGCGCCAGCTCTGACGCGGTGATCAGGGTGTCAGCTCGGGTCACCCCACCATCGTCGCACCGACTCGCCTAGTGGTGGTGGTGCCCGACCGAACCGCTCAGTTCGTTCGCATCCGTTCATCGCTCGTGGTGGTCACAGCCATATCCTTTCGAATCGCCGCGGCCGGACGAACCGCGAACTGAATCGCCTGCCGGCCATGGCTTCGAAGATCTCGACCTGCGGGTCTATCGTCCTGCTCCGAACCCTAGATCTCGCACCGCACGAAGGGGACAGGCCGCATCGGAACTCTTTGTGCCACATCGGCCGCTAATCGAGCGGCCCCGACCCGGTAGCGCGCGACGCTTAGGCCGTCGACCGTGAGGGAAGGCCGCGGGGCGCGCCCGGCCGGTTTGCCGATGCAGCAACCCTGGTTGTTAATGAACATCGTTTCCAGTAAGATCGCGACGGTCATCGGACGCAGTTGTCGGATCGGAGCCTGTCGTGACGGGACAAGTTCGGTGGATCGCTGCCGTGGCAGCGGCTCGCGGATCAGACAATTCCCGGCCGAGTAGCCGGCGAGCCCTGGCGGTCAACGAACCTGAGCGCGGCTTACGTCACGGGCGCGACTACGCGATCGCTGCCGAGTCAACATGAGAGCTCGGGAAAAGACTGATACCCGTTCTCGATGAGCGCCGAGAGCCCAGGAGATGTAAGTCGACCCGGACGCGTCAGCGATGTTCGGAGAAGACCACCCACGCAAACCGACCGTCCGCAGCGACCGCAATGAAAGGACAGTGCCCGCATGGCTGAATGCAACGCACCCGCCGTTCCGGTCATCGCGCTTACTGGCCACCTGGGTGCAGGGAAGACGACGCTGTTGAACCACGTTCTGCGGGCACCCGGGGCGCGGATCGGAGTGGTCATCAACGACTTCGGCGAGCTGAACGTCGACGCCGGTTTGATCACCGGTCAGATCGACGAGCCGGTTTCCATCGCAGGGGGCTGCATCTGCCACCTCCCCGACGACGGTGCGCTCGACAAGGCGCTGGAGAAGCTGGTCGACCCCAAACTGGCGCTCGACGCGATCATTATCGAGGCCAGTGGTGTGGCCGAACCTATGGCCGTCTCGCGAATGATCCGGTTTAGCGGAGTGGCACGGGTACGCCACGGCGGGGTCATTGACGTCATCGACGCGGTAGAGCACTTCCGCACAGTGGACACGGTCACCGCTCCGCCTGCGCGCTACAGTGCGGCCTCGCTTGTCGTGATCAACAAGCTGGACCGAGTCACCGTGGGCTCGCGTGATGAGGTCTTTCGTCAGATTGAAGCCCGCGTTCGGGAGCTCAATTCGGACGCCCACGTCGTCGGCGCGGCGGCCGGTCGGGTAGACCCACGGCTGCTGTATGACGTCACCGAAGCCGGCGCCGAGACGGGGCAGCTGTCCTTCCGAGAGCTGCTTCTCGACGATAGCCACGACCATCATCACGATCATGATCACCTGCATGCCGAATCGGTAACCGTGGTCAGCGAGGGCACCGTCGATCCTGGAGCGCTCGTCGATCTGCTCGACCAGCCTCCCGCCGGGGTCTACCGGATGAAGGGCACCGTGGCCGTGGGCAAGCGACACTACCTCGTAAACCTCGTGGGTACCTCGGTGCATGTGGCCACCGCACCCAAGGGTCCGCGGTCCAGCCACCTCGTCGCGATTGGCACGGGCCTCGACCCCGACCAAGTACGGGACAGGCTCGAACTCGCATTACGCCCAGCCTCGCAGAAGGTGGCCGCCGAAGGAATGCGGAGATTGCAGCGACTCCGGCAACTGAGCATATGACGAACGGAGCTGCAGTCGTGCAGATGCCAATGTCACATGCGAACAAGTGGATAGGAGGAAGCTCTCGCCCGTGGGAAACACGCATTCCCCGACACATGCTTGAATTGCATTGGGGCAAATGCCCGGGCAACCGGGCGAGGAACCCGCCGCATACTCGCAAGGGACTAGGCCGATGACTGTGCACGGTGTGCGGGCGATGCCTGACGTCGCCACCCAGGCTGAACCGGGGGCCGTCGGCCCGCTCGATTGGGTCGGCATGGACGAGATCGCGATGCCGCTACGGCTGGCCAGTACGACCGAGGACTTCACCGTGCCGGCCCGGGTCCGCGCGGCAGTCAACCTCACCCGCCCCGAAGTCCGCGGAATCCACATGTCACGGCTGTACCTCCACGTCGACCGGACACTGTCAGCCGCACCACTGTCCCAACGCTCGCTGCGCAACCTGCTACGTGACTTCCTCGACTCCCACACCGATCTGTCCGACCGCGCGCTGCTGCACGCACGGTTCCCGGTGATGCTGCGCCGCCCAGCACTACGCAGCGCCAACAGCGGCTGGCGCGAATACCCCGTCACCGTCGAAGGCGTCCTCGACCGCGGGCACTTCACCGTCGAACTCGGCGTCGAGGTGGTCTACTCTTCCACCTGCCCGTGTTCGGCCGCGTTGGCCCGCCAGGAGATCCAAGAAGCATTCGCCCGCGACTTTCCCGCCGACCAGGCGCTCGACCACACCGCGGTACACACCTGGCTGGGCAGTGAACGCGGAATCTGCGCAACACCACATTCGCAGCGCAGCCTCGCACAGGTCCGCACCCGGATACGACCCTCGTTCCAGGATTTCCCGGTCGTCGACCTCATCGACCGCATCGAAGCCGCACTGGCCACCCCGGTGCAGACCGCGGTCAAACGCGAAGACGAACAAGCCTTCGCACTGCTCAACGGCGCCAACCTGATGTTCTGCGAAGACGCCGCGCGCCGCATCCAGACCGCGCTGGACACCGACGACGACATCGCCGATTTCCACATCCGCGTCTCACACCTGGAAAGCCTGCACGCCCACGACGCCGTCGCCGAAGCCAGCAAGCAGACTCCAGGCGACGACTGATCAGGTGCTGAACCTCAAGCGCGCGGCGGTCTGCACCAATACTGCGCCGTCTATAGATTGACCACGTCTACCCGCTCGATATGCTCGTCCGCGGGTAGGGAGAAGCCGAAAACCTGTGAGTAGAAGGACAGTTCGGCATCGAGTGCCCGGCGTATGTTAGCTGCCTGGCGGAACCCGTGCTGTTCACCCTCGAACGCCACATAGGATACCGGAACGCCCTTCTCACGAAGCGCGTTGACGATCATGTCAGCCTGGTTGGGTGGCACGATCTCGTCCTCGAGTCCCTGCAGGACGATCAGCGGGCGGTCGAACCCGTCGAGGTGGTGTATCGGTGACCGCTCGATATAGAGATCTCTGCGGGCCGGGTAAGGCCCGACAAGGCCATCGAGATAGCGGCTCTCGAACTTGTGGGTCTCGGTGGCCAGAGCTTCGAGGTCCGCAACACCGAAATGGCTTGCACCGACAGCGAAAGTATCCCGGAAGGCCAGCGCCGCGAGGGTTGTGTAGCCACCGGCGGAGCCGCCGCGGATACCCAACTTGGCGGGATCTGCACGTCCCTGCTCCCCCAGCCAGCGTGCTGCAGCCTCGCAGTCATCGAGGTCGACGACACCCCACTGGTTCCGTAGCTGGTTGCGATAGGCGCGGCCATATCCGGTCGAACCTCCGTAGTTGACATCGACCACAGCGAAGCCCCGGCTCGTCCAGTACTGCGTGCTGAGCTGAAGGACAGGCCGTGCCGAACTGGTGGGGCCGCCGTGGATCAGGACGAGAAGCGGCGGCAGCTCACCGTTCCCGGCGCTGACCTGCGGGTTGGTGGGTGGATAAAACAGGGCGTGGGCGGTGCGCCCGTCGCTCGACGGGAACGAAATGGGTTCAGGTACCGAGAACCAACTCTGAGCAAGGCCGAGCTCACGCGGCGGCCGCAACGTCTCGGTTGCGGTGAGCGCACCGAAGTCATCAACGAAGATGGAAACCACGGCGGGCTCTGCGGCAGCTGACCCACCGACGAAGACAACCTGGTCCCCCTCGGCCTGCACCGCGCCGAAAGATGTGTACGGCAGGTCGAGGTCGACCACGCACCCGTCAGCGAGACGGACTGCCAGATGGTCGATCCCCTTCGACGAGAAGGCAAAAACGGTGCGCCCGCCTGACAGGAAGGCGTAGCGGGACTGGCCGAATACCCATTGCGGAACGCCGATCTCGGCATTCATCGTCACCATGTCCTCGACCCGGCCGGTATCCGGGTCCCACCGGTAGAGGTTCCACCAGTCAGACCGGTCGGAGACGAACCACAGCGAACCGTCCTCAGCCCACCGCGGAGCGCTCACCGACTCTCCGCCCCCTGCGCCGCCGGGCGCGGCCTCCGGTCTGCCGGCCACGACCCGACGGACCGCCAAGGCCGGGCCGCTGTCGGTGATCTGCACATCGGCAACGCACAGCTCGGTCCCGTCCCACGGCATATCGGGATGCGACCACTGAAGCCAGCACAACCGTCGACCGTCTTGTGACAGGCGTGGATCTGAGACGAAGTCGGGCCCCGTCACCAGCACCCGCGGGGTGAACTCGCCGCTGGCATCGACCACCACGATCTCGTTCTCGGCCTCGGCGGGACGACCTCCGGCGCGATGATGTTCGCGCACCACCAGCGCCCAGCGCCCGCCTGCGCAGACACATCCGTCGGCCCAGCGGTCGCCACGCGCAATCTCCGGCTCGGGGGTCACCGGCACAGGTTCCGAGTTGCCAGTCACGGTGTAGAGACGCTGGTCCAACCAATCAGCGAACCACACGGTCTGCCCCGCAACCCACCAGGCACCCCCACCGTATTCATGCACCGCCGTGCGCGCATTGGCTTTCTCGGGCAACAGATCCATTACCCGCCCATCGGGCGTGCGCTGCACGAGCTGGGTGCGTCCCCCCTCCTCCGGGCGTTGCTCGGACCAGACGACAGCGCCGCCGTGCAGGCTCACGCCGCCCAGTCCGGCGGCTGACCGAACCACCAGTTCAGAGGTAATGGGAGTTGCCCACGAGCCGAAAGTTGCCATGGAGGTCTGGCCTAGGCCTGCAGAACGAGCAGTTGATCGGTGCCCGCATCAACCTTGTTCACGCAGCCACCCTTCGCGTTCCGGGCCGGCTCGCGCGGCGCGACGTTGCCGAGCAGGCAACTCATATCCAGGGTCTGGTCGTAGAAAGAGAAGTCGTTGACCGGGATCAGATCGATTCCGGCGTCCTGCTGTTTGCGCCAGTTGGTCCGGCGGATCTCAGCGCCCACCTCGGCCAGCTCAGCTTGGGTGAGCTGCCCCTTCCAGAATGCTTCGGTAGCGCGTTTGAGTTCACGCTTCTCACCGATTCGAGGGTATCCGAGGTTGTGGGTCCTGATCATGAATTCCTGTTCCGGTCGGCCTGCTTGCTATTGATAATGATTTTCAATAGCGTAACAGCCGCCCGCGTTTTCGCGTAAGCCCGGCGTGGGAGGCTCCGAGAAGTATCGATCCGTAAGGGGGGCGGGCGTGGCCCGACGAACCCGGTTCAGCGAGTACGAGAACCGTTACCCGAACTACAAGTTCGAGCTCGCCGAGGACGGCATTCTGCTCATGCAGTGTCACACTGACGGCGGCAGCCTGGTTTGGGACTGGAAAGCCCACGACGACATGACCGACGCATTCGCCGACATCGCCGGCGACCGCGAGATCAAGGTGCTCATCCACACCGGCACCGCCGAGAACTACAACGCCAACTGGGGCCTGCTTCCCAACGGTGAGCCGGTCGAGGAACCCGTCTATCAGGCCATGCCCGGTCAGCGCGGGCTGGCGAAGCTCGACGAAAAGGCCTGGTACGCACGTCATTGCATCTTCAATGTGCTTGATGTCGATGTACCGATGATCAGCGCCGTGAACGGTCCGTGCAACATGCACTCCGAGATTCCGCTACTCGGCGATATCGTGTTGGCCAGCGACGACACCTACTTCCAGGATGCGTCGCATTTCCCGCGAGGGCAGGTGCCCGGCGACGGCCAGCACGTCATCTGGAGCTTTCTGGCCGGCCACACCAGGGCCCGCTACTTCCTGCTCACAGGCAAGAAGCTCGGCGCCCAGGAAGCCAAGGAGTGGGGGGTGGTCAACGAGGTGCTTCCCAAGGATCAAGTGCTGGAACGCGCCTGGGAGCTGGCTCGCGAGCTCGTCAAACGCCCTCCGCTGACACTGCGTTACACCCGCCAATTGTTCACCAATCCGCTCAAGCGCGCGTTCATCGACGAGCTGGGCCACGGACTCGGCAGGGAAACCTACGCACAGCGGGCGTTTTTCCCGTTCGGTGGGGAGATGGAACCGCTCGACCAGCCGTGGGACCAACAACCTTGGAGCAAAGGAGTGCCGGGGCGATGAGAGTCGCCTACGTCTTCACCCATCCCCGCGGTGGGGACCTACAAGCTCGCGCAGATGACCCTGCCCTAGCTGGAGAACGGTGTGCATGGAGTCGTGGTCACCGGGATGTTCTTCTTCGACGACAACTGTTTCGTCCTACGCCAGACCGATCCGACCGGAGAATCATCGCCGGCCTCGGGGTGAGACGAGCAGCACCAGCAGGTCGCCCAAGCGGGTCTGCAGGCACTGGGCACCGGGACGATCGCGTAGCATTCGCCTACCGGCCGCTCGCCGCGCAGAGATCACAATCGTCACCGACAAGCGTTGAACCCGGCTACTCCGGGTACCCCCACAGGTCAGCCGGTAGCTGTTCGATCCGGTGACCGGCGCCCCGGCGGGCCCGGTGAGCAGGTCGGCGGAATTTCCTCAGGCGCGCGGGACCTCAGTGGCACGGTCGGATACCACCACTGAGCCGTTCGGCCCGGTGGTCAAGCGAGTGGAGGTGGAATGGCAGACACGGTCAGCGATCTCGTGGAGTTGCGTCGAGCACTGCACCAGATCCCGGAACTGGGTCATCAGGAGCACGAAACGAGCCGGACCGTGATGGGCTACGTCGGCCGCTTCGCGACGTGCCGACAGATCGCCAAGACCGGTTTCATCGCCGACATCGGGCCCGAAAAAGCGTCGAAGACGGTGCTCCTGCGCGCCGACATGGACGGCCTGCCGATCCAGGAGGAGACCGGCCTGCCCTACGCGTCGACACACGCCGGGCGAATGCATGCGTGCGGCCACGATGCGCACATGGCCTCGCTCGCGGTCGCGGGCCGCTTGCTGGCCGAATCCCCGCCCGAGGATGTCCGGGTCCGACTGCTGTTCCAGCCGGCGGAGGAGGGCGGCGACGGGGCGCGTGCATGTATCGACGAAGGCGCGCTCGACGGGGTCGATGTCGCATTCGGAATCCATGTCTGGAACGAGCTGCCGCTCGGCACCGTCGCACTCACCCGCGGCGGCATCATGGCCGGCGTTGTCGAGCTCGGCATCCGGGTGATCGGTCACGGCGGCCACGGAGCGATGCCGCACCGCACCAAGGACCCAGTGGTCGCCGCGGCACACCTCATCACCGCACTGCAGACCGTCGCAAGTCGCGCTATCGCACCGGTCGATCCGGTGGTCGTGACGATCGGCAGCATCCACGGCGGCGACGCGTTCAACGTCATTCCCGGCATGGTCGAGCTGAGCGGCACCTGTCGAGGCTTTTCCAGGCAGGTCCTCGAAGACGCAGAGCACCAGGTGAAGGCCATCGCGGCCGGCATCGCCGCGGCGACGGGCACGCGCATCGAGGTCGATTGGCGGGTATCGCCGCCACCGACCGTCAACGATGACCGCATCGCCGAGCTGGCCGAGTCCGCGGCAACGGGACGGGTGCGGGGCTTCGACCGGGTGCTCGACGACTATCAGACGATGGCCGGAGAGGATTTCGGGGAGATCCTGACCGAACTGCCCGGGTGCTTCGCACTTGTCGGGAGCCAGAACGAGGCACAAGGACTCACCGAATCCCACCACTCGCCACGATTCGAGATCGACGAGGCGGCGTTGCGGCTCGCGTGCGACTTACACTGCGCGGTCGTCCGCGAGATCGCCGACAACGGCCTACCCTCGGACTGACTCGGTTGCCCAAGCCACCACCGCACCAGGCGTACATATTTTCCTGTATTCAGGAATTCATGTACTATCCGTGGCGTGGAAACGGTCGCCACCGCTCGTGACGCGCTGACCCGATTCGGGTATGCGCTCTCCGACTCGACGCGCACGCAGGTGTTGCTCCAGCTGCGGGTTGGACCGGCGTACCCCTCAGAGCTTGCCGAAGCAATCGGCGTATCGCGGCAGACGTTGTCCAACCACCTGGCCTGCCTTCGTGGATGCGGATTGGTCGTGGCGGTCCCCGAAGGCCGCCGCACCCGATATGAACTGACCGACCCCCGCATCGCCCACGCGCTCGGGGACCTACTCGGCCTGGTCGTGGCGGTCGACCCGACATGCTGTGGCGAAGACTCCGAAAAGGGGTGCTGCTGATGGATTTCGAGCTCGGACTCCCCGCTGTCGGCCGTCGTGTTCCGAACCCGCAACGACGCCAGCTGTTGCAGCGCCGGATCCGCTGGTTCGTGGCCGCAACGATCAGCTACAACGTTATCGAGGCGGTGATCGCCATCAGTGAGGGCACCCGCGTCTCCTCGACAGCACTGATCGGATTCGGTCTCGACTCGGTCATCGAGGTGTCGTCAGCCGCAGCGGTTGCCTGGCAGTTCGCCGGACGCGACCCGGAACGCCGCGAGAAGGTCGCATTGAAGATCATTGCCTTCTCGTTCTTTGCGCTGGCGTTGTATGTGGGGATCGACGCGGTCCGGTCACTGGCCGGAGTGGGCGAGGACGCCCGCCATACCTCGATCGGAATCGCCCTGGCCGCCGCCAGCCTGGTGATCATGCCGGTACTGTCCTGGGCCCAGCGCCGCGCAGGGCGCGAACTCGGATCGTCGAGCGCGGTGGCCGACTCCAAGCAGACGTTGTTGTGCACCTACCTGTCGGCAGTCCTGCTGGTCGGGCTGATCATGAACAGCCTGTTCGGTTGGTCGTGGGCCGATCCCCTGGCCGCGCTCGTCATCGCCGGGATCGCAGTGCGGGAGGGCCTCAACGCCTGGAAGGGCGATGCGTGCTGCGCCCCCGCCATCGGCCAGGAAACTGCTTGCACGCATGAATGCGACTGCTGCGCAGAATGATCCAGTTTGACATGCGCATAGGTAGATGTCACCTGGCATGCCGTCCGCCCTCCAACCGATTTGCTTCGCGTGCTTGAATCGAGAGGGGAATGCGGGGGAAGCGATCCGCGACCACTCGAAGGAAACTGATAGCGATGACTGTGCACGGTGTGCGGGCGATGCCTGACGTCGCCACCCAGGCTGAACCGGGGGCCGTCGGCCCACTCGATTGGGTCGGCATGGACGAGATCGCGATGCCGCTACGGCTCGCCGGTACAGCCGAGGACCTCACCGTGCCGGCCCGGGTCCGCGCGGCAGTCAACCTCACCCGCCCCGAAGTCCGCGGAATCCACATGTCACGGCTGTATCTGCACGTCGACCGGACACTGTCGAACGCACCGCTGTCACAACGCTCGCTGCGCAACCTGCTACGTGACTTCCTCGACTCCCACACCGATCTGTCCGACCGCGCACGACTGCACACACATTTTCCGTTAATGCTGCGCCGCCCAGCACTACGCAGCGCCAACAGCGGCTGGCGCGACTACCCCGTCACCGTCGAAGGCGTCCTCGACCGCGGGCACTTCACCGTCGAACTCGGCGTCGAAGTGGTCTACTCCTCCACCTGCCCAGCCTCGGCCGCGTTGGCCCGCCAGGAGATCCAAGAAGCATTCGCCCGCGACTTCCCCGCCGACCAGGCGCTCGACCACACCGCGGTACACACCTGGCTGGGCAGCGAACGCGGAATCTGCGCAACACCACATTCGCAGCGCAGCCTCGCCCAGGTCCGCACCCGGCTACGGCCCTCCTTCCAGGACCTCCCGGTCATCGACCTCATCGACCGCATCGAAGCCGCACTGGCCACCCCGGTGCAGACCGCGGTCAAACGCGAAGACGAACAAGCCTTCGCACTGCTCAACGGCGCCAACCTGATGTTCTGCGAAGACGCCGCGCGCCGCATCCAGACCGCGCTGGACACCGACGACGACATCGCCGATTTCCACATCCGCGTCTCACACCTGGAAAGCCTGCACGCCCACGACGCCGTCGCCGAAGCCAGCAAGCAGACCGCGGCGAACCCCTGAGCCGAGGTACCGACCCGCGTTTCGGTTCGTCGGCCTTCCGGATACCTGCACAGCTCGTACTATTGGCACTGACTTTCATTACTAGGTGACTGGGCCCGTCCAATTGTGCAGGCTCAGTGAGGAGCGCAGCGTGCACGCCGAACAAGACAGCATCAGGCGGCGGCTATCGGCGTCGGTGGCCAGAACCTGAGTTCATCGTCGCCATGACCGCCCTCATTATCTTTGCCGCCGCGCTCCTGGCTCTGGGAACACTGGCCACCGCCGCCGATGCGATGACCGATCGCCACAGACCGGCCTTCATCGCCGCTGGGGCGCTCCTGTGGTGCGCTGCGGGGGTACTGGCAGTCGTAGGCGCGGTGGCAAGTCTGACGCTCGCACTGGTCGATGGACTATCGAACGAGCCTTTGGGCATCTCGGTGCTGAATGTGGCGTGCGGACTGTGCGTTGCAACTGCGGCAGTCCTGCTGCTGAAGCTGTTCAGCGGACTGCGGATGCTCTCGCGTTGCGTGGACAGCCGCCGCAACCATCAGCGCGACACCGACGAGGTCGAGCAGTGACAGCCTAGCTCGAAAACCGAGTCATTATTGATAATCGTTTTCATTTAGGTCCGGGTTCGGTACCGTGCTCGATGAGCGGTGCATGTACACCGACTTGTCGACAGGAGGTCTGGCAATGGAGTCCGCCGCCCGCCACAGCTCTGCGCATTCACCACCGGTGAGCACCACGCGACGAGGCCAAGGACACGGTCACCACATGTCACGGACTGAGATCGACATGGCGATCGGCGCATATATGGCGCTCGAGCGGTGCCCGGAAGATCAGGCGCGAGCCGCGCTGATCCGCGCTGCGCGTGGTGCTTCTGTAGGGTTGGGCGCAGCCTCCCGCGCCTTGCTCACCGTGATCTGCGATGGGGCTGTGAACTCAGAACCCGATGCCACGCTGCAACATTGGACTGCGACTATGGGATCGACGAGCGCAACCGTTATCGACTCTGCCGACCCCTTGGACCGCTAATGCCGCGGATCGGCTCGCGACTCAGTCGGTGAGCCCCGACGCGATCTGCCACTGCGGAAACCGATCAGCGAATCCAACCCAAGTCTGTGGCCCCGCGGCGAACTCGGTGTCAGTCAACGCGGCGCGATCCAGCGCTGCGCGCAGGCCCTCTGCGTCCAAGTCCAGTCCGATGAAACCCAATTCCTGTCCGATCGAGAGGAGTTCGCCGTCAGCGGGTCCGTACCCGTCAACTGCGAGGGGAGTCAGAGACATCATCTGGCCGACATGATCCCATTGGGCTACCACGTTGGGGCGGCTTGCCAACCGACAGAATCCGACTGATCGAATCACCTCGCCGAACCGCCCAGAACCGATCACGTCCAGCAGTAGCTCTGCCCGACCGGGGTGCAATGGGCGCAGATGCTCGTAACGCAACGCGCTTACTCGTGCATCGCTCATTCTGGGATCGAAGTCGCCGTTGAGAAGCTGAACCCATCCGGGGCGGTCCTGCGCAGTCGTATAGCCCGCCTGCGCCGGCAGTGTCGCGACATCATCGCTATGCAGTCTGACTTGTGCACGCGGACCGAGGTAACTGATCAGCGCCATCAAGGTCGACAGACTCGCGGTCGACAGCGATTCCCAGTTGACCAGCGCGACCGCCGACGCATACTCGATCTGGCGTGCCAAGAGCAGTGCAGCCGCGGTCATCTCGGTGCTGGCCGGCGGGGGCGTCGCCACGTAGTCGTCGCGGTCGAGGTCTTCGAGTAAGTGGACGGCGTCGACGACGCACACGATGCCGGCCAGGCGGCCGCCAGAGCTGGTTGCCGCCGTCGAGCCGATGACGTCCATGACATCGATAACGGTGGGAAACTCCACCACCATGCCTGCTGCGGAGCACCAACGGAGCAGGTCGGATACCTGGCCGATCGGATCACCATCCCTGAGGTCGGTCGCGGTGACCAACCTCAGCTCGGACGAGTCGGCCACCCATTCGGCGTGACGCCGGCGCTCACGGGCGCGGGCCCCGACCACTGCGACGATGTCCATGGTGTCCACCAGTAGCCACTCCCTCCTCTGCTCTTCATCGCATCCGCGTGATACCAGTAGGATCTTACTGATAACGATTCTCATTAAGAAGGGCGGTCGCGTGAAGGTCCGAGCATCAATCAAGTCTTTGAAGAACCAACCAGGGTCGCAGGTGGTGAAGCGCAAGGGCAGGGTCTACGTCATCAACAAGCTCAACCCGCGGTTCAAGGGACGCCAGGGCTGAACGAGCGCGCGTAACAACCCTGATCACGCCGAGCCCGACACGTTGCGTCCCACTCACCGAAAGGACTCACATGAACACTCTGACCCTGAACGAGGCCAGGATGATCATCGCCGCCGCAGAGAAGCGCGCCGACCAGATCGGCCAGCCGATGAACATCGCCGTAGTCGACGCCGGCGGCAACCTCATCGCCCACGTCCGCCAGGACGGCGCCTGGATCGGCAGCGTAGACATCTCGATCAACAAGGCTTGGACATCGCGGGCCTTCGAAATCCAGACCAAAGACCTTGCTGAGAATGCTCAGCCGGGCCAGCAGTTCCATGGGATCGACGCAACGAACCGAGGCAGGGTGGTGATCTTCGCCGGTGGCGTCCCGCTCGAGAAGGACGGGATCACCGTCGGCGGCCTGGGAGTCAGCGGTGGCTCGGGCGAGCAGGACCAGCAGGTCGCCGAGGCAGGACTGGTTGCTCTGGCCTGACAAGACGCCAGGCTCGGCTGGAAACCAACGGAGCCATTTCGGGAGCCGGCATGTCTGCGACGCGGTAGCTACCGGCTATCAACGGCCGCGTGCTATCGCCAACCGCTGCCCCCGCACGGAGTCGTCGAGCTCACCTTCGTGCCAGGCTCGATGGCCGTTGACCCAGGTGGACACTATTGTGCTGCGCATAGTTTCACCTTCGAACGGCGACCACCGGCACTTGGACAGCAGCAGGTTGCGCTCGATGCGCTGCGGCCTGCGCGGATCTACCAGCACCAGATCGGCGTACGCACCTTCGCGCAGGTAGCCTCGCTCAGCCAGGCCGAAGAGCACCGCGGGCGCATGGCACGCGCGTTCGACCAGGGTCTCGATCGACAACTCGCCGTCGAGCACCCGCTCCAGGGCAACCTGCAGGAAGTGCTGCACCAGCGGCAGACCCGCCGGCGCATCCAGGTAGGGTCGGTCCTTTTCTGCGCGGGTGTGCGGTGCATGGTCGGTGGCCAACACGTCGAGTCGGCCGTCAGCGAGCGCGGCGACCAGCGCACGGCGATCGTGCGGGAACTTCACCGCTGGGTTGCACTTGATCAGGTTGCCGAGTCGCGGATAGTCCTCGGCATCGAAATGCAGGAAGTGAACGCAGGTTTCGGCGGTGATGCGCTTATCCGGAAGCGCCACAGCAGACTCGAACAGATCCAGCTCGTCGGCAGTCGAGATGTGCAGCACGTGCAGGCGGGCATCGTGGCGGCGGGCGAGGTCGATGGCGAGCCTGGTGGACTTCAAGCACGCCTCGGCACTTCGGATGTACGGATGCCGGGTCGCGTCCAGCGCATCCCCGAAGCGAGCCTTCTCGGTGGCGAGGTTAGCCTGCACCGTGGGCGTGTCCTCACAATGCGTGATGATCAGCGTGCAAGCGTCGCGAAAGATCGCGTCCAACGTGGCCGGGTCATCGACCAACATGTTGCCGGTGGACGCACCCATGAAAATCTTGATGCCGCAGCCTTCTTGGTGGGTGAATCGACGTATCACCTCGATGTTGTCGTTGGTCGCACCGAGGTAGAAGGCAAAGTTGGCCAGCGAATCGCGCGCCGCCCGCGCGTACTTGTCGGCGACCGCCTCGAGTGTCACCGTGGGTGGACTTGTGTTGGGCATCTCCATGAAACTGGTGATGCCTCCGGCGACCGCGGCCCGCGATTCGGTGGCGATCGTCGCTTTGTATTCCAGCCCGGGCTCACGGAAATGCACCTGATCATCGATCAGGCCCGGCAGTAGCCAGGCCCCTGCCGCATCGACCACGCGATCGCCCGCTCTGCCGGGCAGATGCGGCCCGATTGACTCGATGCGCTCACCGCGCACCCGGAGATCGCCCTCCGTGCAGAGTCCTTCGTTGACAAGCCGCGCATTGCGGATCAGCCAGTCGCCCAATTCAATTCCACCAGAGTCGCCGCATGGTTCAGATGTTCAAAATGCGATGCGCTTGGAATGGATCACCTGTTGCAGCTTCGCGATCCGACATCCCGATGGGCACATGCTACCGACGTACCACCTTAATGACAATGATTATCATGTTATATTCGGGCGCGGTTCGGCGGACGATGCCGACTTGCTGCCACTACCGAACTCTGCGGAGCAGCACGCGACTAGGAGACCCCCGATATGAAACCTTCGTTCCTCCGTTCCGGTCTTGCCGTCACCGCTGTCGCGGTGGCCACGGTGTGGAGCAGCGCAGCGTGCACAACGGAGCAGCCCGCTGACGCACCCGCATCCGACGACACGTTCACCGTCTTCGCCACTACCGGCTATCTCGGTGACGCGGTGACCAACATCGCCCCTGACGCCGACCTCACCGTGATGGTCGGCCCCGGCGGGGACCCCCACACCTACCAGCCGACCACCCAGGACATCGAAAAGATCGGCGACGCCGACGCCGTGGTGTGGAACGGTCTGCATCTGGAAGCCCAGATGACCGACCAGCTCGAAGCCCAGGGCGATCGACAGATCGCCGCGGCAGAAGCGATCCCGGAAGACAAGCTGTTGCCGTGGCCGGAGCCGGGCCCCGGCGGCGAGCCGCTGTTCGATCCGCACGTCTGGAACTCGACGGGCAACTGGGAGATCGTGGTCGATGCCATCGCGAACAAACTCGGCGAGCTCGATCCCGATCACAAGGACACCTACACACAGAACGCCGACGCCTACAAGGACAAGATCAGTGACGCCGGTGATCAAGCGAAGGCGGCATTCGAGCCCATCCCGGTACAGAACCGTGTGCTGATCACCGGACACGACGCGTTCAACTACTACGGGCGTGACTACGACATCGAGGTGCACGCCACCGACTTCGTCAGCAGCGAAGCCGAGCTCTCGGCTCCCGAGCTGGCTGAGCTGGCTGACCTGATCGCCGACAAGAAGGTGCCCGAGATCTTCCAGGACAACCTCGCCAACCCGCAGGCGATCAACGCGCTGCAGGAGGCGGTGCAGGCCCGGGGTTGGGACGTGAAGGTATCCGACGCCCCGCTCTACGCCGATTCCCTCGGTGAAGCTCCCCCGGTCAACACCTATCTGGGCGTGTTCGGGCACAACACCGACCTGATCTCACAGGCGATGGCGCCGGTCCCGGCTTCCTGACCCTCGCCGATGACCGAATCACCCGCCTGCCGAGTCCGCGGGCTGTCCGTGGCATATGGCGACCGGCTGGCGGTCGACAACGCCAGTTTCGAGGTGGCGCAGGGAGCCATCATGGCGATCGTGGGCCCCAACGGCGCAGGAAAGTCGACGCTGATCAAGGCCGCGATGGGTCTGGTCCCGGCTAGCGGGGGCGACGTCCAGTTCTTCGGCCGCCCTGTCGATCAGGTACGCAGTCGAATCGCCTACATGTCGCAGTTCGGCATGGTCGACTGGGACTTCCCGATATCGGTCAAGAACGTCGTGGCACAGGGGGTGTATCCCCGGCTCGGCTGGTTCAAGCGGTTCGGGGCGGCCCAGGCGTCCGTCGTCCAAAGCTCGTTGGAGAGCGTGGGGCTCACCGATCTGGCCACCCGCCAGATCGGTGAGCTCTCCGGTGGCCAGCGCAAGCGGGTGTTCCTGGCCCGTGCGCTGGCTCAGAAACCTGACCTCTATCTGCTCGACGAACCGTATGCGGGTGTCGACGTCACCAGCGCCCGGGCCATCGACAGGGTGCTCGCCGAACTGGCCCGCAGTGGGGCAACGATCATGCTGGTCCACCATGACCTGTCGACGGTGGAATGCATCTGCAGCCACGTCACATTCATCAACTCCTCGATCGTGGCCTGCGGGCCGGTGACGGAGACCTTCGTCCCGAACAACCTGAACGCCACCTACGGTTTGCCCGTCATATGACGCCGCTCGACTTCCTGCTCGAATACTCCTACCGGCAAACCGTCATCGGCACGGCACTGATCGGGCTCACCGCCGGAGCGCTCGGCCCCTTTCTGTACCTGCGGCGACAGTCGCTGCTCTCCGACGTCATCGGCCACGCCTCGGCAGCCGGTGTCTTCGGCGCGTTCGCCGCGACGTCGCTGACGCTGGGCATCGGCGGCCGATCGATGCCTGCGATCATCGTCGGCGCGCTGATCAGCGGCATGCTGGCCGTACTTCTCGTCAACAGGGTGACCGCGACGACAGCACTGGGTGCCGACGCTGCGATGGCCGTGACACTGTCACTGTTCTTCGGTGGCGGTCTGGTCATCCTGCAGTGGATCCAGCGCTCGACGTTGCCGGAAAAGGGCGGGATCGATGCCATCATGTTCGGCAACGCCACCACGCTGACCCGCGCGGACATCGTCACCATCGCCGTGGTTGCAGCCGTTGTCTTAGCTCAGACCTTCGCGCTGTGGCGGCCCTTGGCACTGTTGACGTTCGACTCGACCTACTGCGTCTCGATCGGACTCAATGCGGTCTGGCTGTCACGCCTGCAGTTCGCAGCCATCGTGTTGGCCACAGTAATGGGGATCAAAGCTGTCGGCCTGGTTCTGCTGATTGCGTTCGTCATCATTCCGCCAGCCACCGCGCGGCAATGGTCGCAGTCGTTGACGACGATGGTGTTGACGTCGGCGGCAATCGGAGCCTTCTCGGCGATCGCGGGCAGTTACCTCTCGATCGTGGTCCGGGCGCCCACCGGGCCCGTGATCGTGCTCGTGCTCAGTGCCGTGTTCGCCGCTTCGCTGCTCTTCTCCCCCAAGCGCAACGTCTTCCTCGCCTACTACCGTCGGCGCACTGCCGGGGCAATGCCGACGAAGGTCGGGTAGGTCGATGGGCTTCGTCGCGGCCGTGGCCGTGCTGGCCGCGGTCACCGCCGTGGCATGCGCGATACCGGGGATCGTGTTGGTGCTGCGCAGACAATCCATGCTGACCGACGCACTGGGACATTCGGTGCTTCCCGGTATCGTGTTCGCCGCGGCGTTCGGCGCCACTTTCGCCTCGACCTGGCTGCTGGTCGGCGCCGCGATCACCGGAATGCTCGTCGTCGGGTTGTCCGGCCTGCTGGGCAGATCGGGTTTGGTGACTGCCGAGGCCGCCCAAGGGTTGATCTTCCCGGGCGCATTCGCGCTCGGAGTGGTGATGCTATCGACCGTACTGCAGTCCGCCCGCATCACTGATCACTCAGTGCTCGTCGGAGATCTGAACCTGGCCGCCACGAACCGGCTGATTGTCGGCTCGGTCGACCTCGGCCCCGAACTCGCCTGGCGCATCGGCCTGGCCGGCCTGGTCTGTTTCGCCTTCTTCGCCTCGCTCAGCCGCAAGCTGGTCGTCTCCACGTTCGATCCGGAATTCGCCGCCTCGGTCGGTGTGCGAACCCGTCTACTGGACCTGTGTGTGATGTTCGCCGTCGCCATCACGGTGGTGGTCGCATTCGATGCCGCCGGGGCCGTTCTGGTGGTCGCACTGGTGATCGTTCCTGCCGCCACCGCCATGCTGGTGACTACGACGGTAGCCGCCATGACAGTGGTGACGATCGTTGTCGCCCTGGTGGTCTCGCAGCTGGGTTTCTGGCTGGCCTATCTGTCCGACACCGCAACCTCGGCGATGATGGCTGTGGTCAACGGATTGAGCTTCTGCGCGATCTACGGTATGACGCGGCTTCGAGCGCGCTGGCAGCTACGCCGCAGCGCGCCGGCCAACGCCGACGAATAACCGTGCCACCGATTGCCACTGCCCGGTAGCCCACGGGAAGCTCTCTGTTCCCCCACGGCTGTCACCTCGGCTTCAGGCTCAGCCTGCTGTTGCTCCGGCATTGCCGAGGAATGGTGCTCGATGATCTTCCAATCACCGCCTTCATTGCGATAGACGAAGGTGAAGCGGCATGGAACGGTTCTGGTTTCGCCATCAGTGGTCAGTTCGAAGGTGTAGATCCCCGAATGAATCGCCAAATCACCGAAGTCCCGCACATTGGATTCGTTGACGACCCCCCGCGGTTTGTTTTCGAGGAACATCTCGAAGTAGTCGCGGATCTCGGCGTGATTGCGCCGCATCTTGTTCGATACAGTGGGCAACAACGTTGCGTCAGCGCTGTAGAGCAGCGTCACCGCATCCGGGTCCAGTGTTCGAAGCGCTTCGTTCCAGCGGTCGAACAAACTCTTGATGTCCTCAGCGGCCACCGTGCACGCTCCTATCTCGAGGCCGCAGCTGCCGTCGCGCGACCTCTTTGTCGCCCCAATATCCGTTCTCCACCGCTGTCCTCTACCCCCCAATATGGCTACGAACCGGCGATCCGAACGCCCGCGGTGACAAACGGTGCGATTGTCGCTGCGGATCCGGCGCCGACCAGGACCAATGACACCTCTGGCACAGATTCGGTCAGTTCTGCAAGTATCTCCCCGAGTTCCTCAGCCGCGGCCGCTGCGGGAAGGTGAGTGCCGCCGAGACCGACGGTAGGTCGGCCATCGGTCAGCAACAGCACTCGTCTTCGTGGCAGCTCATCTTCGGTGAGCAGGTCGAGGGAAAGGCGTATCGCATGGGCCAGCGGTGTGCCGCCCCCCGTCGGCGCCTGTGCGAGTGCGTGGCGGGTTCGTGCCAGACTGGTCGACCGGTTTACCACGACGCGTGCGCGCTGCCCGGCCGCCACGATCGCCGAGACCACTCCACGCCGCGCCGCAATCGCAGCGACCGCTTGGTCGACCGCGGCCCCGGCAACGAGCAGACCGGATCGGCCGAGAGACGAGCTCCCGTCGACGATGAACACCGTATGGTGACCACCGCGCCGGCGCCTGATGGCGCCGCGTAGATCGGCGCGACGGACTCGAAGGGATTCGACGTCGCTGTCTGCACTCAGCGCAGCTCGCAACGCGGCTTGGTACAGAGTCGGAATCACCGCGACACGGCCACCGGCACGCTCCGGTGGGACCACCCTGACGATGGGACCGCATTCCGGCGAGCGCTGGCGTGGGCCACGGCTTCCACGAATGTGCGTTCTCGGGTCGGGCACCCGGCGCGACGGCCTCGCCGCCAGGGCCCGCTCGACACGGGCATCGGCGACGTCTGCCGCCACACCCAGCCCTTGCTCGAGACCACCCGCTTCGGCAACCAGTACCCCGGAGGCCGTGTCGTGCGAGTCGGGATCGGGACCACCCTGTGGAACCTTGTTCGCCACGCCACCGTTGGTGTCATCATCTTCTGGGCCGCACGTCTGATGAGATGAGGGCTCTGATTGCGGGTCCGGTTCTCCGTGGATGTCTTCCTGGTCCGACTCCCCGCTGGTGCCGGCATCCTCGGCCGGGTCACCCGCGGCATACTCGGCGCCATCCGACTGCGTGGACTCTTCGGTGCCGTCGACCGCAGACTCCACAACTGCGTGCGGCTCCTCATCGGCGGAGCTCGGGTCGTCATCTGCTCGGTTGCCCGGCAGGCCCTGTCGCCGGGGTTCAGCAACGACGGTACGCAGGACCCAGAGCGGGTCACCGCACCCACCGTTGTGCAGCCCTGAGGCCAAACGGCATGCTGCGAGATCGATTTCATGATCGGATACGCCAGCCTCAGCCAAGACGCGAACGGTTGCGGCGACGACGTCCGCCGGCGACCGGAGTACCTTACGGGGAAAGCCAGATCGGTCTCCGCAGTTCAGGATCGCTGTGCAGCGCCGCAGCAGCGCCGGGTCGACACCCGAGAGATCCCACGCTAGCGCGACGATGCGCTCACCACGCAAACTCGACATAACCTCGGCGCCAACCGATTCGGCGTTACCGAACGCATGGTCGGCAGTCGGCGCCAGCGACCGGTACACAGCTTCGGCCATCGCGGCATCGCCGGTACATAGGACGCCGAACCGGTCCCCCGCATGCCAACGCGCGACAACCTCCGTGACCGGACCGGCAGGTATCGATGCCTCCAGTGTCATCCCGCGAGACCGAGTACGCGCGCCGTGGCGAGTTTGACCCGAGCTGCTGAGGCCGTGGGCTTCTCGGCCGGTTGGCGTGGTGTACGGTGGCGCAGCGCCGGGATGGCCGCCACGGCCACGTCGGAATGCGCTACGAACTCGCGACCGCCCAATGCCGCGGCTGCCCGTGCCGCCCGGGTGAGCACCAGATCGGCTCGGTGACCCACGGCACCGGACTCCACACAAACGTCGACGATCTGACCCAGCACACCGTCGGGTATCTCTACGCTGTCCACAGTCTCGCGTGCGGCGAGCAGCCGGTCGGCCAGACGATGCTCGCTGTCCAGCCACTCACGCTCGAACCCCTCGGGATCGGTCTCGAAACTGAGCCGCCGTCGAACGATCGAAAGCCGGGTCTGCACGTCGGTGATCGTGCGTACCAGCGTTGCCAGGCCGAACCGGTCCTCCAATTGTGGCCGCAATTCTCCCTCTTCGGGATTGCCGCTGCCCACAAGGACAAATCGGGCAGGGTGAGTGTGGCTGATGCCGTCGCGCTCCACTCGGTTCACCCCAGAGGCTGCCACGTCGAGCAGGATGTCGACGAGGTAGTCGTCGAGCAGATTCACCTCGTCGATATAGAGGAAGCCCTGGTGCGCTTCGCTGAGTATTCCGGGTGCAAAGGCCACCTCGCCGCGCAGCGCACGGTCGATGTCGAGCGAACCGAGCACACGGTCCTCGCTGGCACCCAGTGGCAGCTCAGCGACCGGCAGTTGCACCCCAGCACGCTGCAACAGCGCCCCCAGCGCTCGTACAGTCGTGGTTTTCGCCGTCCCCCGATCGCCGATCGCCAAGACCCCCGCCACTCCGGGGTCGACGGCGCACAGCACCAAGCAGTGTTTCAACTCCTCCTGGCCGAGCACCGCGGTAAACGGGAATGTGGTCATGCGCCTCCGTGGCGTTCGCCGGAATGCTGCAAACCGGCTGTGATTTCGCCGATGGCATGCAGCACCTCTTGTTCGGTGCGTCCCGTTGCTGCAGCCAACTCGATCGTCAGCAGGCGCGACACTGTCGCCAACCCGACGACGACCTCACCGGGAACGGCTGCACGGTTCAGCGCCGAAATCAGGGCCTCCTCCTGCTCCTGTTCGGCCCCAACCCACGACTGCATCACGCCGAGACCCGCCACTACGCAGCGATACTGCAGGTCGGAGACCCACTGCTCGTCATCGGCGGCCATCGACTCAGGTGATCGACGCTCGATAGATGGCCTCGATAGACGCGTTCAGCGTGTCGTTGAACGCGTCTTCGTCCTGTCCGGCGGTGAGCCCGTCGAGCAGCGCCCGGCTGAAGCTGGCGATCAGCCCGGGGTTACGGCGCAACCGATCGTTGGCGTCGTCGCGGCTATATCCGCCCGACAGCGCCACCACCCGAGCCACATTCGGATGCGCGATCAAATCGTCGTAGAAGCCGTCGACGGTGGGAATCGTGATCTTGACTCCGACCTTCGCGTCTCCGAACGTGGCCAGACGCGCCATGAGTTCCGATTTCAACATCTCTTCGGCCCGATCCTTGTCGGGAGTGTTGATGTTGACCTCGGGTTCCAGGATCGGCACCAGGCCCGCATCGAGCACCCGTTGCCCGAGCTCGACCTGTTGAGCCACGGCCTGGGCGATGCCCTCGGGTTCGGCGGCATGGATGACAGAACGCTCTTTGGTGCCGAACACTCCCTCGTTGCGCGCCCGCGCCAGAAGATCGTCGAGTCCGGGAATCGGTTTCATCAACTGCACGCCGGACCGCTCGGGTTCCAGGCCCTTGTCGATCTTCAGGAACGGGACGATCCCCTTGACCTCCCACAGGTAGGCGGCGGGGTCCTTGCCGTCGATCGGGCGGTCGAGCGTGCCTTCGAACAGGATCGCTGCGAGCACCCGTTCTCCGGTGAACACGGGGCTGGTCACGATGCGCGCCCGCGCTTGATGGATCAGGTCGAACATCTGCGCCTCCGACGAGTAGGCCGACTCGTCGACGCCGTAGTCACGGAGCGCCTTGGGTGTGCTGCCACCACTTTGATCGAGGGCGGCGATGAAGCCCTCACCTTGCTCGAAGCGAAGCAACATCTGCGGATCGGGCATCACAGCCTCCTTCGGGATGGGCGGACACCACGCCCACCGCACAGTCTAATGAAAATCATCTCCATTAAGACTATCCGAGGTGTCGCACACCCACGAATTCACCCGGCGAGACGGAAGACCCGCCGCCGCAGTGCCGGTCTCAGCTGACGACCGTCAACGGCAACTCGATCTTGCCTCCCTGCGCAGGCAGCGCGACGGCGTACCGGCCGAGCCCCGAAATCGGGATTCGCAGCGGTACGCAGAGGAACCCGATCTCACCGCCGAGACTGGACAGCGGAACCTCGAGCTCGATGTCCCGTGATTCACCGGCCGGATTCGTGATCGTCACGATCAGCGTCGGCGCCATATCGAACGGCTGGGAGCGGGTCAGCACCACCAGGGTGACCGGGATGATCGGCTGCGAACCCATCCGGTAGGAACTCACCACCCCACCGGTCACGTTGAGCTTGTTGTCGACGACCGAGGCGGACTCGGCGAGCAGAGCACCTGTGACGATCACAGCGCCAAGATATCGCAGCGCGGTGTGGCTAAGCTGGCCACGTGTCAGCCATGTCGATCGACCTCAACGCCGACCTCGGCGAGGGGTTCGGGGTGTGGACCCTCGGGGACGACGACGCCATGCTCGAAATCGTCACCTCGGCCAATGTGGCCTGCGGCTTTCACGCCGGCGACCCCGCCAATCTGATGACGGTGTGCCACGCGGCGGCCGCCCGCGGGGTTCGGATAGGCGCCCAGGTGAGCTACCGCGACCTGGCCGGATTCGGCCGGCGCTTCATCGATGCCGACCCGCAAGACCTGGCCGCCGACATCATGTACCAGATCGGCGGGCTGGCCGCCCTCGCCGCTGCCGCAGGCACCTCGGTCTCCTACGTCAAACCCCATGGCGCCCTGTACAACTCGATAGTCACCCACCGGGGCCAGGCCCGCGCGGTCGCCGAAGCCGTCCATGCGGTCGACCCGTCACTGCCGGTACTGGGCCTGGCCGGATCGAAATTCTTCGCCGCGGCCGACGAACTGGGACTGCGCACCGTGCCCGAGGCGTTCGCCGACCGCTCCTATCGGCCGGACGGCAAGCTCGTCTCCCGCCGGGAGCGCAACGCGGTACTCGATGACGTCGACGAGATCGCCGAGCGAGTCATCTCGATGGTGACCGATGGCCGGGTCGACGCAGTGGACGGCTCCACGATTCCGGTCACTGTGGAATCAGTCTGCGTACACGGGGACTCTCCCGGTGCGGTGCAGATCGCGAAGGCGGTGCGCGAACGCCTCATCGCCGAGGGCGTCACGCTGACACCGTTCAGTTGACGATGTCGGCACTGCCTGACTCAGCGGGTTGTCGACTGCTCCGCGAGCTGATAGCGAATCAGCCGCGAACTGTTCGCCACCACTGCGACCGACGAGGCGTTGTGCAACACCGCGGCCAGCACCGGCGACAGTGCGCCGCCCGCCCCGATCGCCAGGCCTAGAGCATTCACCGCGATCGACATCGCGTAGTTCTCCCGGATTACGTCCACCGCACGACCGCCGAGGTCACGCACATCCAGCAGGCGCGTCAGATCGTCGCTGGCCAGTGCCACATCGGCGGTTTCGACGGCGACATCGGTGCCCCCGAGCCCCATCGCGATACCGATGTCGGCTTCGGCGAGTGCCGGTGCGTCGTTGACACCGTCACCGACCATCGCGACGGTGTGCCCCTCCTCGCGCAGCCGACGTACCACGTCGAGCTTGTCGTCGGGCAGCACTTCGGCCCGCCACTCGGTGATCCCCAGCTTCTCGGCGACCGCGGCGGCGGCATCTGGATGGTCCCCGGTGAGCATCACGATGCGCCGAACACCTCTGGCACGTAACCGTTCCAGCACTGGCACCGACTCCGGGCGGATCTCGTCACGCAGACTGATCAACCCGACCAACTTGCCGTCGACGGCCAGCAGCAGCGGCGTCTCGGACTGACGGCGCAGCGTGTCGACCCACTCGGTGGCCTTCTTGGTGACCCGAACCTTCTCCTGCCGCAGCAACGACGGACTGCCCAGCAGCAGGGTGCGCCCGTCGGCCCAGGTCCGCATCCCGAGCCCCACCAGCACCTCGCACTCTTCGTGCGGCGGGATCTCGATGTGGCGTTCCTGCGTCGAGCGGATGACCGCCTCGGCCAACGGATGCCGGGAATGGATCTCCGAACTAGCGGCATACGCCAGCACTTGCTCCGGTTCCCAATCTTTATGGAAGGCGACCAGATTGGTCACCACGGGACGGCCGACTGTCAGCGTTCCGGTTTTGTCGAACACCACGGCATCGACTCGGCCGGCCTCCTCGAGGTGTGAACCGCCCTTGATCAGGATGCCGCGTCGCGCTCCATTACCGATGGCCGCGCTGATCGCGGTCGGTGTCGACAGGCCCACCGCGCACGGGCACGCCACCAGCAGCATCGTCATGGCTCGGCGAACGTCGCGGGTGACCACCAGGGTGGCCGCGGACAGCAGGAACGAAGCCGGCACGAAGCGCCGGGAGAAGCTCTCCCCCACCGTCTGGATCTCGGCCCGATCGTGCTGGGCTTCCTCGACCCGGGCGATGATCCGGCCGATCGTCGTCTCGGCCCCGACCGCTTCGGCGCGCACCACCAGCCTGCCGCGCACCACCACCGACCCGGCGAACACCTGAGCGCCGGACGCGACCGCCACCGGCAGGTTCTCTCCGGTGATCGCCGACTGGTCGATGATCGCCTCGCCGTCGACGACGAGTCCGTCGATCGGCAGGGCAACCTGGTCGTGGATCACCACCTCGTCGCCGACGCGCAGTTCGGCTGTGGCCATCTCGACCTCGGTGCCGTCGGCCATCCGTACCCAGGCGGTGTCCTGATTGCCCTGCAGCAGGTTGGCGATCGCGCGGCGCGTCCGCCGCAACGTCAGGTCTTGCAGGTACTCCCCGATGTTGAGCAGCCACAGCACGGTCAGGGCCACCACGTTCTCGCGCAGCACCAGGCTGGCGATGGTGGCCGCGCTGACCAGCAGGTCGGTTCCGGCCGAACGGCCACCGCGCAAGGTCCGCAGTGCGCCACGCAGGAACGGGTAGCCGGTGAAGATCGTGACACCGGTGGCTACCAGACGGCTACTCGGCCCCAGTAACGGAGGACGGGAGAACACGTATCGCCGAATCCCCAGCAACGCCAAGGCCACTCCGCCCACGGTCATCCGCAGGACGTCGGCGTTGGCGATGTCCGCGGAATTCGGGCTGCGGGACGCGACGAGCTCCCGCGAGACACCGGCCGCGGTCTCGATCGCCGCGAGAACCTCGTCCCGTTGGCAGCGCTTCGGCGAGTACCAGACCACGATCGACGCGGTACGGGGGTAGGCGTGGACGGCCCGGACACCGGCGACCTGGTCCACCGCGTCTTCGATGGCTACAGCGCGGGTGGAGTCGTTGCGGAACCAGGGTGCGTGCAGCCGCATCCGGCCTGCCGCGTCGGATATGACGTCCAGCGCGACCACAGGTCAGTGATCGTGATCGTGGCCGCTGTCGGACACCGCCGGGGGCGGCGCTTCTTCGCCGATCCGCTCGCGGGCCTCAGCAACCACATCGGCGACCCGCAGCCGGGCCGACTCCGCGCCCTCTTCGGCCTTGCGTGCCCCCCGCAGCGCCAGCGCCGTCGCCGACACCGAGGCTTCGCGTACCGGCGCCTTGGCCAGTGCTTTACGCACTCCTTGGTATGCCGCCACCCCGACGGCTCCCGTCACGACGGTCGACGCCGCCTTCACGAGCAATCCCTGAAAAGCCATCCGCTCAGCTTAGCTGGCAAACGCAGAGCGTGTGGCCACGGTGCAGAAATGGCAACTGGCACAATGGCCGCATGGCGGTGAGCACCCCGGCCCGACGTCTTCGCCCGGGATCGATGCACGTGCTCGTCGCCGTGGTTGTCGGCTTGGCGCTGGCGGGTTCGGCTTTGCGCAGTTTCGTGGCCGGGACGCGCGACATCGCCACCGCGGCCACGGTGTTCTGCGGCATCTTCGTCCAGGCGATCCCGTTCCTTGCGCTCGGCGTACTGGTCAGCGGCGCGGTCGCGGCCTACGTGACCCCGGACCGGCTGGCCCGCTGGCTGCCCCGCCGGCCTTCGGCGGCGATCCTGGCAGCCGGCGCGGGCGGTGCCGTCCTACCCGGCTGTGAGTGCGGATCGGTGCCGATCGCCCGTCGGCTGTTCGGCGAGGGTGCGGTGGGCGCGGCCGCGCTGACCTTCATGCTCGCCGCCCCGGCGATCAACCCGGTGGTGCTGGTGTCGACCGCAGTCGCGTTTCCCGGGGAGCCCCGCATGGTGGTCGCGCGCTGCGCGGCATCACTGCTCACAGCGCTGATCATGGGTGCACTGTGGGCCCGGTTCGGGCAGCCGGGCTGGATCACCCGCCGGATGCCGCATCTGCACGGCCAGGACGGAGCCCGCTGGACGGTGTTCACCGAGGCGGCCCGGCACGACTTCCTGCAGGCCTCGTCCTATCTGGTCATCGGCGCGGCCGCGGCAGCGGCGTTACACATCCTAGTGCCGGCCTGGGTGTATGACCACCTCGCCGGCCAGTTGCTTCTCGGCATCGCGGTGATGGCGTTGCTGGCGGCGATTCTGGCGTTGTGCTCGGAAGCCGACGCCTTCGTCGCGGCCAGCCTGTCGATGTTGCCGCTGGTGCCCCGGCTGGTGTTCCTGGTGGTCGGCCCCGCCATCGACATCAAGTTGTTCGCGATGCAGGTCGGCATGTTCGGCCGGGCGTTCGCCGTGCGCTTCGCTCCGGCGACCTTCCTGGTCGCCGTTGTGGTGGCCACCGGTGTCGGCCTGCTGGTGGTGGGCAACCGGTGACCCGGGAGACCGAGAACGCGATCCTGCTGCTGGTCGGGGTGAGCACGCTGATCATCGCGGTCACCGGTACGTTCACCCGCTACGTGAAACCCTCGCTGTTGCCGTGGCTGCTGGCGTCGGCGGCACTGCTCATCGGCTTGGCGCTGGTCTCGATCGTCCGGGACATCCGTAACGGCCCCAGCGACTCCGACGACCACCATGGCCACAAACACCGCTCGGGGGTGTTGTGGCTACTGCTGGTCCCGGTGGCGCTACTGGGCTTCGTCGTTCCCCCGGCGATCGGACCGCAGACCGCCCGTCCCGCTGTGCGGGAAGTCTCGGCCGAGGTGTTGCGTCGTCCGTTTCCAGCGCTTCCGGCCGAGCGCGCACCGGAGCTCGCCCTGCCCGAGGTGTTGGTCCGAATCGCGCAGGATTCCGCCAATACCCTCGACGACCGGCTGATCACCGTCACCGGATTCACCATGAAGGACGGCGATCGGGTCCAGCTCGGACGCGTCGTCATCCTGTGCTGCGCAGCCGATGCGTCGCTGGCGCGAATCGACCTCGACGGCCCGGCGGCCGGCGCCGCAGCCGATCTTCCCGACGGCACCTGGATCCGGGTGGAGGGCACGATCCCGCCCGGCCAGGACGATCCGTCGCGACGCAGCACCCCGGCAATGCAGGTGTCGGCAGTCCAGGAGATCGAGCCTCCGGACAACCCCTACACCTACTGAGTCCGGGGCACTTCGACACGAGCGGATCGGCCCGGTATCGTCACCGCCAGCCTTAATGAAAACGATTCTTAATAAGGGTGGAGATGAAGCGGACCCCGTTGATCGTCGTGGCCGGCCAGCAGATGACCGACCACGTGAGCGAAGTCCTGGCGCAGGCGCCGGGCACGATCGTGGTCCGGCACCGCTACGACGGCCATGTCATCGTGCGTACCGTCACCATCACCCGCGACGGGCAGCCGCACACCTCGGAATGGCCGCTCGAGATCACCAACTGTTGCGTCAACTGCACCCTGCGCGAGGATCTGCTGACCCTGCTGCGCCGGCTGCATCGCCGCGAGGACGTGGACCGCATCGTCGTGCACCTCGAGCCGTGGCTGGAGCCGGAACCGGTGTGTTGGGCGATCAACAACGTGGCGGTACACGTCGGCCCCGGATACACCGACGGGCCCGCCGCCCGGGACGTGCGCATCGAGGCGGTGGTGAGCACCGTGGACACCACACAGTGGCTGACACAGTCGCTGGGTGACGACACTCTCGACGACGAACGCACCGTCGCTCAGGTTGTCGTCGGGCAGGCAGAGTTCGCCGATGTGTTGGCGTTGACCGGGCCGGACGACCGGGTGTCGTCGGTGCTGCGCCGGCTGGCTCCACGGGCCCAGCAGCTGGCCGGTCCGGCAATGCTGGAGGCCGCGCTGAGCGCGTTGCCTTGGACGGCGCGGCGTGGCCGTGAGCACGATCCGCACGCGGCGCTGCTGGCCGGTGAGCCGCCGCTGGATGCCGACGGCGATATTCAACTCGTCGAGTTCAGCGCCGACCGGCCGTTTCACCCGATGCGCCTGCACTTGGCGATCGACGACCTGCTCGACGGCGTCGTCCGGATCCGCGGACGTGCCTGGCTGGCCGGCCAGCCCGATTCGGTGTTGTGGATCGAATCAGCCGGCGGCGGCCTGCGCGTAGGCCACGCCGGGGAGTGGCTGGCGGCCTCGCACCCACATGCCGACGGTTTCGCCGACCCTGAGCGGGTGACGTGGGCCGGCCTACGCTGGAACGAACGATTCGGCGATCGCCACATCTCGATGACCGCGCTGGTGTGCGGCGCCGACCCGGCCACCATCACCAATGCACTCGCCGGCGCGCTGCTCACCGACGACGAACTGGCGCGGCCGCAGGACTGGCCGGGTTACCCCGATCCGTTCGGCGACTGGCATGAGGACCCGTGCGACGATTTCGACACCGCCGAGGACATCACCCGGCGACATCAGGGCGACGAAACGCCCTGAGGTCCAACGCCGCGCGCTCCCGCGGCGTGGTTGCACCCCAGATACCATGCTGCTCAGGGTGTTCGAGTGCGTACGCCAGGCACTGCGCGCGCACCGGGCACCTCAAACAGATCTGCTTGACCTCCTCCTCACGGGCACGCCGGAGGCTGCCCTGGTGTAGCTCGGAGGCGTAGAACAGATCGGTGGGCAAGCCGCGGCAACGCGCCCGCAGACGCCAATCCCCGCCCGGGGTCACCGCCCGTCGGCGCCGCTGTGCCGCGCACCGTATCGGCGGTTGAACTTCTCGACCTGCCCGGCCGAGTCCATGATGCGCCGGCTGCCCGTCCAGAACGGGTGCGACTCCGCCGAGACCTCGACGATCACCAGCGGGTATTCCCGCGTCCCGTCCGGCGTCTCCCACTCGACGGTCCTGTCGCTGGTGACCGTCGACCGGGTGAGGAACCTGGTGCCCGTGTTGGCGTCCTGGAAGACGACGGGGTGGTAGTCGGGATGGATGCCAGGCTTCATGAGGTCTCCGCAGCTCGTTGAGTAAATGACAATCGTTTTCATTATTACCCGCTGGGGTCGCACCGGAGCAACCCCACCCGGCTAGGGTGACCTGATGCGCCCGAAGCTCGGCCGCCCCGACCTCGATGCCTACCGCCGCCACACCGACCTCCCACCCGCCGCGGCCACCAGCCCGGTGGCGGTGTCCTGGGCCGGGGTCAGCACACTGCTCGTCGACGACGGCGACTCGGCAATACTGACCGACGGATTCTTCTCCAGGCCAAAACTTCTCACGGTCGCCGCGCTGCCGCTGCGGCCGTCCCGACGTCGAATCGAAGACGGGCTGGCGCGGTTGGGAACCCGACGGCTGGCCGCCGTGGTTCCGGTACACACCCACTACGACCACGCGATGGATTCCGCCCTGGTGGCCGGGCTGACCGACGCTCGACTGATCGGCGGATCCTCGGCAGCGCAGATCGGGCTCGGCCACGGCCTGGACCGCGTCGACGTCGTGACGCCCGGAGCGCCCGTCACCGCCGGCTCCTACGACATCACGCTGATCGAGGGCAGGCACTGCCCACCCGACCGGTTCCCGGGCCGGATCAGCGTCCCGGTCACCGCCCCGGCGCGGGCGTCGGCCTACCGGTGCGGTGAGGCGTGGTCGATGCTCGTGACACATCGCCCGACCGACCGGCGGATGCTGATCGTCGGCAGCGCGGGCTTCGCGCCCGGGGCCCTGGCCGGGCAGCGCGCCGAAGTCGCCTACCTGGGTGTCGGGCAATTGGGACGGCAGCCGACCGAATACCTCACCGAATACTGGACCGAGACGGTGCGCACCGTCGGAGCCCGCCGGGTGGTGCTGATCCACTGGGACGACTTCTTCCGTCCGCTCGACAAACCGCTGCGCGCGTTGCCGTTCGCCGTCGACGACCTCGACGCCACCATGGCCGTGCTGGGCCGCCTCGCCGACGAGGACGGCGTCGCGCTGCACCTACCGACGCTGTGGCGGCGCGCCGACCCATGGAACTGACCCTCGCACTGGCCGCCCTGGCCGCAGTCCTCGGGTTCGCGCTGGTACGCCCGCGCGGCTGGCCGGAGGTCGTCGTCGCGGCTCCCGCCGCCGGCCTGGTTCTGGCTGCGGGCGCGACGACCTGGCGCGACGCCTGGACCGAGGTGTCCGAACTGCTCCCGGTGGTCGGATTCCTCGCCGCGGTCCTGGTGCTGGCACGGATGTGTGACGACGAGGGACTGTTCCAGGCGGCCGGTGCGTCGATGGCGCGGGCCGCCAGAGGAAGCCAGAACCGGCTGCTGGCATCGGTGTTCGCCATCGCCGCGGTGGTCACCGCGGTGCTGAGCCTGGATGCCACCGTGGTGCTGCTGACCCCCGTCGTGCTGGCCACTGCCCGCACCCTGAACGTGCCGCCCCGCCCACACGCCTACGCCACCGCGCATCTGGCCAACAGCGCATCGCTGCTGCTTCCGGTGTCCAACCTGACCAACCTGTTGGCGTTCGGCGCCGCCGGGCTGTCGTTCCTGCATTTCGCCGCCGTGATGACGCTGCCCTGGCTGGTCGTCATCGCGGTCGAGTTCCTGGTGCTGCGTCTGCTTTTCGCCAAGGACCTCAGCATCGCGCCGCGGGTGCCGGCGACAACGGAACCGACGTCGTGGCCGGTGTTCGCTCTGGTCGTCGTCGGCCTGACGCTCGTCGGGTTCGCGGTGACCTCCCTGCTCGGCTTCTCACCCGCGTGGGCGGCCCTGGCCGGCGCGCTCGTTCTCGGTGCCCGCGGGCTGGCCACCCGGCGCACCACCATGGCCGGGATCGGCGCGGCCGCCGACATCCCGTTTCTGGCGTTCGTACTGTGCCTGGGCATCGTCGTCGACGCGGTGATGCGCAACGGCCTGGAATCGGCGATGCAGCACATGCTGCCGCACGGCGCGGGCTTCGTCTCACTGCTCTGGATCGCGGTGCTGGCGGCGGTGCTGTCCAATGTGGTGAACAACCTGCCCGCCGTGCTGGTGCTGCTGCCATTGGTGACGGCGGCCGGCCCCGGCGCGGTGCTGGCCGTGTTGATCGGCGTCAACATCGGCCCCAACCTGACCTACGTCGGCTCGCTGGCGAACCTGTTGTGGCGCAACGTCGTGCGTGGTGCATCGGTACCGGCGGACGCGGCCGCGTTCAGCAGGATCGGCCTGTGCACCGTCCCGCTGACACTGGTGGGCGCCGTCGCAGCACTGTGGGCGGGACTTCAACTGTTCAACATCTGACCCTCAACCTTTCATCTCCGGAACGGCGCCGTGGCAGGCGCGGCACGCACTGACCCGCGACAATGAAACCCGTGGTGCCGTACCGCAGATACGTCGCGATGGGTGATTCGTTCACCGAAGGTATCGGCGATCCTCACCCCGGCAGCCCCAACGGCGTCCGAGGCTGGGCCGACCTGCTCGCACTGCGGCTCGCCGCAGCGGACCCCGACTTCCGCTACGCCAACCTCGCGGTCCGCGGCCGAACGATGGATGACATCATGACCGGCCAGACCGAACTGGCCATGCTGATGCAACCAGACCTGGTGACCGTGTACTCGGGCATGAACGACCTGATGGCGCTGCACGTCGACATGGACGCGATGATGGCCCGCTACGCCGACGGGCTCAAGGCACTGCAGCAGACCGGGGCCGTCGTGCTGGCGTTCACCGCCCCCGACCTGGGTGCCAAACCGATGTTCCGCGGGCTGCGCGGGCGGGCGGCGATCTACAACGAACTGCTGCGCCGCATCACCGACGACCTCGGGGTCGGACTGATCGACTTCTGGCGCTTCGACGAATTCCGCGACGCCCGGCTGTGGGACCACGACCGGGTGCACCTGTCCCCCCTCGGCCACGAGTTCATGGCCGGCCGGGTCTTCGACTGCCTGCTGGGCCCCGACCGGCCCCTCGACCGGCCGGCCCACCCGTCGGGCAGATTCCTGGCCGCGCCGGCCGCTCGGGCCGGCACCATGGGCAACGTGCGCTGGGCGGTGTCGTTCGCCGCGCCGTGGGCCTTCCGCAGGCTGCGCCGCATCACCCCGGGCACCGGCGTCGAACCCAAGTCCACCGCGCTGGTGCGGATCGGCTGAGACCGCGGGTCAGCCGCGCCGCTGCCGGGCGATCTCGGCGAGCACCACCCCGGCCGCCACCGCCGCGTTGAGCGACTCGGTGGGCCCCGCCATCGGAATCGACACGATCGCGTCGCAGTTCTCCCGGACCAGCCGGGACAACCCCTTACCCTCCGAACCCACCACCAGCACGGTCGGGCCGTCAGCCTGGAGCTGGTCGATCGTGGTGTCGCCGTCGGCGTCCAGGCCCACCACCTGCAGGCCCGAGTCGGCCCACTGCTTGAGCGCACGGTTGAGGTTCGTCGCCCGCGCGACCGGCACCCGGGCCGCCGCACCCGCGCTGGTGCGCCAGGCCACCGCGGTCACCGACGCCGACCGGCGTTGCGGAATCACCACGCCGTGCCCGCCGAAGGCCGCCACCGAGCGCACGATGGCACCCAGATTGCGCGGATCGGAGATGTTGTCCAGCGCCACCAGCAGCGCCGGCGTCGCATCGGCCTTGGCCGAGGCAAGCAGGTCATCGGGATGGGCGTAGTCATACGGCGGGATCTGCAGCGCGATGCCCTGGTGCATGCCGTTGGCCGCGATGCGGTCCAGATCGTGGCGCGGCACCTCCAGGATCGCGATGCCCTTGTCGGCGGCGTTCTGCACCGACTCGGTGAGCCGTTCGTCGGAGTCGGTGCCCAGCGCGACGTAGAGCGCGGTGGCGGGGACGCCGGCGCGCAGGCACTCGAGCACCGGGTTGCGGCCCAGCACGATCTCGACGTCGTCGCTCTTCTTGTGCCTGCCCTGCTGTTGGCGGGCCGCCTTGGCGGCACGCTTGGCGGCCGGATGGTTGGGGCGCTGGTGCGCGGGCGGGGTCGCGCCCTTGCCTTCCAGGCCACGGCGGCGGACACCGCCGGATCCCACCGTCGGCCCCTTCTTGGTGCCCGCCTTGCGTACCGCGCCCCGCCGTTGCGAGTTGCCCGCCATTACTTGTCCGTTCCGTCCATGAGCGACCACTGCGGACCGTCGGCGGTGTCGGTCACCTCGATGCCGGCCTCCTTGAGGCGGTCGCGGATCGCGTCGGCCTCGGCCCAGTCGCGCCGCGCCCTGGCATCCGCGCGCCGCTTCACCTCAGCCTGCACCAGGACGTCGACTGCCGCCAGTGCGGCCGAGGTCTCATTGCGGGACTCCCACCGCTCGTCGAGCGGGTCGGCACCCAGGATGCCCATCATCGCCCGGATCGACATCGCATGGTTCAGCGCGGTGTCGTGGTCACCTGCGTCGAGCGCACGGTTGCCTTCCGCCCGGGCCGCGTGCACCTCGGCCAGCGCCGCCGGCACCGCCAGGTCGTCGTCGAGCGCAGCGGCGAACCCCGCCGTCCACTGGCCGGGCACCACCGCGCCGACCCTGGTGCGCACCCGGTGCAGAAAGTCCTCGATGCCGCTGTAGGCGCGCGCGGCGTCGGCCAGCGCCGCCTCGGAGAACTCCAGCATCGACCGGTAATGCGCACTGCCCAGGTAGTAGCGCAACTCGGCGGCCCGGACCCGTTGCAGCACAGCCGGGATCGCCAACACGTTGCCCAGCGACTTGCTCATCTTCTCGCCGCCCATGGTGACCCAGCCGTTGTGCAACCAGAACTGAGCGAAGCCATCACCGGCAGCACAAGCCTGAGCGATCTCGTTCTCGTGGTGCGGGAAAACCAGATCCATGCCGCCGGCGTGGATGTCGAACTGCGGCCCCAGATACGTCTCGCACATGGCGACACATTCGGTGTGCCAGCCGGGCCGGCCCCGGCCCCACGGAGTGGGCCAGGACGGCTCGCCCGGTTTGGCGCCCTTCCACAGTGTGAAGTCGCGCTGGTCGCGCTTGCCGGTCGCAACCCCCTCGCCCTGGTGCACGTCGTCGATGCGGTGACCCGACAGCTTGCCGTAGTCGGGCAACGACGCGACATTGAAGTAGACGTCCCCGTTGCCCGTGTAGGCATGGCCGCGCTCGATGAGCCGTTCGATCAGCTCGACCATCTGGGTGATGTGGCCGGTCGCCCGCGGCTCCGCCGACGGGGGCAGCACGCCCAGCGCGTCGTATGCGGCGGAGAAGGCGCGCTCGTAGGTCGCTGCCCACTCCCACCACGGCCGGCCCGCATCGGCGGCCTTGTTGAGGATCTTGTCGTCGATGTCGGTGACATTGCGGATGAACGCGACGTCGAAGCCCTTGGCCGTCAGCCAGCGGCGCAACACGTCGAAGGCGACGCCGCTGCGCACGTGTCCGATGTGGGGCAGACCCTGCACCGTGGCCCCACACAGATAGATCGAGACGTGGCCAGGCCGCAGTGGCGCGAAATCGCGCACACCGCCGGTCAAGGTGTCATACAGCCGCATGACAGCTTTGGGGCGTTCGGTCACGACGGGCCAGCTTACCGGCCTGTGGAGCCCTGCTCTCCATCGCCGCACTCGTGGGTCACCACCAGGGCTGTGGCGATCGCCGCGATCCCCTCACCCCGGCCGGTCAGGCCCAGCCCGTCGGTGGTGGTCGCCGACACCGAGACCGGCGCCCCCACCAGCTCGGAAAGCAGCCGCTGCGCCTCGGCGCGTCGCGGACCGACCTTCGGCCGGTTCCCGATGACCTGCACGGCGGCGTTACCCACCCGCAGGCCGACACCGGAGAGCAGCGAACGCACATGGCGCAGCATGTCGGCGCCGCTGACCCCCTCCCACTGCGGAAGGCCGGTGCCGAACACCTCACCGATGTCGCCCATGCCGGCCGCCGACAGCAGCGCATCGCACAACGCGTGCGCGGCGACGTCACCGTCGGAATGGCCCGCGCAGCCGTCACCGTCCTCGAACAGCAGGCACAGCAGCCAGCACGGACGCCCGGCTTCGATGGGATGGACGTCGGAACCGAGCCCGACGCTCGGCAGATTCACGACCGCCCTCAGGAGGCGGCGGCGAGTGCCTCGTCGAGAATGGTCGCGGCCTTCTCGTCATCGGTGTTCTCAGCCAGCGCCAACTCGCCGACCAGAATCTGACGGGCCTTGGCCAGCATGCGCTTCTCACCTGCCGACAGACCACGTTCCTGGTCCCGTCGCCACAGATCCCGAACCACTTCGGCGACCTTGTTCACATCGCCGGAGGCCAGCTTCTCCAGATTCGCCTTGTACCGGCGCGACCAGTTCGTCGGCTCCTCGGTGTGGGGGGCCCGCAGCACCTGGAAGACCTTGTCGAGGCCCTCCTGCCCGACGACATCCCGCACACCCACATATTCAGCGTTCTCGGCGGGCACCCGAACGGTGAGATCTCCCTGCGCGACCTTCAAGACGAGATATTCCTTCTGCTCGCCTTTGATGGTTCGGGTTTCGATCGCCTCGATCAACGCGGCACCGTGGTGTGGATAGACGACGGTGTCTCCGACCTTGAAAATCATCAGATTCGAGCCCCTTTCACCCTTTGATGTTAACACGTGACGTTTCCGGGTGCGGATCAACGATGCAGGTCAGGGGCACAGTGGGTGAACACTGGGGGTTGACAGGGCGGCCAATCCGTGCAAGCGAGAGGCTCTCCGCCGGCCCGTTCCTGCGCGATCGCGGACACCTTTTCGCGGCCGTTGCAGCGCCGCCCGCCGCCGTCCCGTTGCCTGGGGCGGGGCCAAGATCAGCTATCCGCCGGATGCTTACGCCCTCGGCTTCCACATGGATTGGCGACCTACTACTCTGCATAGTCGAATCCACTGTGAGGGGCCGCCGAACGGTCGCTCACGCCGCCTCGTCGGCCGAGCAGGAGGCCCGTAGTGAAACCCTTGAACCGGCGTACCCCAGTCACCGTCGCGACGCTGGCGGCGTGTGGACTGGGCGCGTCCGTCGTGCTCGGCGGCTGCAGCTCAGGGCAGGTCGCCCAGACGGCGACCCAGGAGGCGGCCATCAACGGCACCAGCGCCGCCGCCGACGCGATCGCGCTGCGCAACGTCCACCTGCGGGCCACCCAGACCAGCGACTACGTCGAGCCGGGCACCGAGGTCGAGCTGATCTTCGTCGCGGTGAACGGATCCCCGGACATGCCAGACGAACTGGTGTCGGTCACCTCCGACATCGGCACCGTCACCCTCAGCGGTGACCCCGAGGTGCCGGTCAACGGCACCCTGGTGGTCGGCACCCCCGACGGTCAGCCCACCCCGCTGGAGGACATCGAGGCCGCCGACACCGCCGAGGCCACCGTCGCGCTGGAGAAGCCGATCACCAACGGGCTGACCTACGACTTCACCTTCACCTTCCAGGAGAACGGCGAGACGACCGTCGCCGTCCCGATCTCCGCCGGGGAACAGCCCAGGCGCGACGATCCCTACTCCGGCGGCGAATCGTCGGGCGGATCCGGCGGCCACTGAGGCCACTGAGGCCACCGACCACACCGGATCCACCGACCGGCACGACACGGACCCTGATCGCCGGGTTCTGTCGGCGCGGCCGGATAACGTCACGGCGTGGCCAGGGCTGGATCGAAGACACGTCCGCAGTACCGCTGTTCGGAATGTCATCACGTCACCCCGAAGTGGGTGGGCCGCTGCCCGGAGTGCGGCACCTGGGGCTCGGTCGACGAGGTGACACTGGCGGCCGTCGACGGGTCGGGAACGCGCCGTGCTCTCGTGGCACCGGCTTCTCCTGCCGTGCCGATCAGTTCCATCGACCCGGGCACCACCCGGCACTTCCACACCGGGGTCAGCGAACTGGACCGGGTGCTCGGCGGCGGGCTCGTGCCCGGTTCGGTCACGCTGCTGGCCGGTGACCCCGGGGTCGGCAAATCGACGCTGCTTCTCGAGGTGGCTCACCGCTGGGCGACATCAGGCCGCCGGGCCCTGTACCTGTCCGGGGAGGAGTCCGCGGGGCAGATCAGGCTGCGGGCCGAACGCACCGGTTGCACGCATGACGAGGTCTACCTGGCCGCCGAATCGGATCTGGCCACCGCGCTCGGGCACATCGACGCGGTCCGGCCGAGTCTGGTGGTCGTCGACTCGGTGCAGACGTTGTCGAGCACCGAGGCCGACGGGGTCACCGGCGGGGTCACCCAGGTCCGCGCGGTCACCACGGCGTTGACGATGACGGCCAAGACCACCGGCGTGGCGATGCTGCTGGTCGGCCATGTGACCAAGGACGGTGCGATCGCCGGGCCGCGGTCACTGGAGCACCTCGTCGACGTGGTCCTGCACTTCGAGGGCGACCGCGCCTCGACCCTGCGGATGGTTCGCGGCATTAAGAACCGATTCGGAGCCGCCGATGAGGTCGGCTGTTTCCTGTTGCACGACAACGGAATCGAGTGTGTCGCCGACCCTTCCGGATTGTTCCTGGACCAACGTCCCAAGGCCGTGCCGGGCACCGCGGTGACGGTCACCCTGGACGGCAAGCGTCCGATGATCGGCGAGGTCCAGGCGCTCATCGGCGCACCGGCGAGCGGCAGCCCGCGGCGCGCGGTCAGCGGCATCGACTCGTCGCGGGCAGCGATGATCACCGCGGTGCTGGAGAAACGGGCCCGCCTGCCGGTGGGCGCCAACGACATCTACCTGTCCACCGTCGGCGGAATGCGGCTGACCGACTCGTCCTCGGATCTCGCGGTGGCGCTGGCGATCGCCTCTGCCGCCCTGGACCTGGCGATGCCGGCCACGACGGTGGCGATCGGCGAGGTCGGACTGGCCGGCGATCTGCGCCGGGTGACCGGGATGGATCGGCGACTGGCCGAAGCCGCCCGGCTCGGGTTCACCTGCGCGGTGGTGCCCGCCGGAACCTCGGACGCCCCGGCGGGACTGCGGACACTGCCGGCAGACAACATCGGCTCGGCGTTGCAGGCGATGGCGCGGATCAGCGAGAATGGCTCGAAATAGTCCTTGACCGGTGGAGATGTGATGGCCGTGAAGCCCGTGACGTCCGCGTCGGGGAGATCGGGGCGCACGGTCGTGCCGTTGGCCAAACCCACACTGCGGGAGACGATCGCCCGCCTGGCACCCGGCACCCCGCTTCGCGACGGCCTGGAACGAATCCTGCGCGGCCAGACCGGCGCGTTGATCGTCATCGGCTACGACGACAGCGTCGAGGCCATCTGCGACGGGGGCTTCCAGCTCGACGTCCGCTATGCCCCCACCCGGCTGCGCGAGCTGTCGAAGATGGACGGGGCGGTGGTGCTCTCCAGCGACGGCAGCCGCATCCTGCGCGCCAACGTGCAGCTGGTGCCGGATCCGTCCATTCCCACCGAGGAGTCCGGCACCCGGCACCGCTCGGCGGAGCGGACCGCGATTCAGACCGGCTACCCGGTGATCTCGGTGAGCCACTCGATGAGCATCGTGACCGTCTACGTCGCCGGTGAGCGGCATGTGGTTCCGGAATCGGCCACGATCCTGTCGCGGGCCAACCAGACGATCGCGACGCTCGAGCGCTACAAGAGCCGCCTCGACGAGGTCAGCAGAGCACTCTCGACCGCCGAGATCGAGGATTTCGTGACGCTGCGCGATGTGATGACGGTCGCGCAGCGGCTCGAGATGGTGCGCCGGATCAGCCAGGAGATCGACGCCCACGTCGTCGAACTGGGCACCGACGGCCGCCAGCTCAAACTGCAGCTCGACGAACTCGTCGGCGACAACGAGACCGACCGCGAGCTGATCGTGCGCGACTACCACGCCAATCCCGAACCACCCAGCGCGGAACAGGTCAGCGCCACCCTGGAGGAACTCGACGCGCTGTCGGACAATGAACTGCTCGATTTCACAACTCTGGCAAGAGTTTTCGGCTACCCGTCGACCGCACAAGCGCAGGACTCGGCGATGAACTCGCGCGGCTACCGCGCCATGTCGGGGATCTCGCGGTTGCAGTTCGCCCATGTGGACCTGCTGGTCCGTTCATTCGGCTCGCTACAGGGGCTGCTGGCCGCCACCGCCAGCGATCTGCAGTCGGTGGAGGGTATCGGCGCGATGTGGGCGCGCCACATCCGGGAAGGCCTGTCCCAGCTGGCCGAGTCGACGATCGCCGACCGGTTGGCCTAGCGGCCCGTCAGCCGACCGGCCCGGGCTGCGGCAGGTGCGGTGCGCCGTCGGATGGTGCCGGTGGCGGTGCGGCAGCCGGGTCGGCGAGGATGAAGGGCACCGGCGCCGAGCGCAGATTGCCCAGCTGGACCACCAGGTTGTACATCCCGGGCCCGATCGGCTGGCGTGGCAACGGGCAGTTCGGCGCCGAACCCATGCCGGTCCAGGTCACCTCGGTGGTCACCTGCTCGCCGGGCTGGAACGTCTTGATCAGCGTCTCGTTCGACGGCGCGCAGTCCAGGTTGGACCACAGCCGCTGGTTCTCCAGCGTGTACACGTAGGCGGCCAGTACCGCGGCACCGACATCGCGCTGGCAGGCAACCAGGCCGATGTTGGTGACGACCATGGTGAATTTCGGCTGATCGCCGACGACGTACTGCGGCTCATTGGTGATCCCCTTGACCGCCAGCGTCGAATCCGGGCAGTCGTCCCCCTCCTGCAGGATGGGCGGCGGGACAACCGCGGCCGTCGGCGTCGGGGTGGGTGGCGGCGCATCCTGCGCGGGCGGCTGGACCGGGGTCTTGACCTCGGGGTTCTCTCCGGGCAGCTGTGTCGGGGCGGCCTGCTGGGCCTGTTCGGAGCTTTCGTTCGCGGTCGGCTGCTCGGAGCTGGTGCTGTTCATCACGACGACTGCGACCACGGCGGCGATGATGCCGATGACGACCACGGCGATCCCGAGCGCCAGCGCCCTGCGCCGCCAGTAGATCTGTTGGGGCAGCGGGCCCTGCGGTTCTAGATCCAGCACATACCCACGGTAAGGGCAGGTCAGCCCGCCCTGGCCGAGGCTGCCCGGCGTGTCGGGCTAGCTCTCGCCGATGTCGCCCAGGTGCTCGCCCAGCTGCACCCGCCCGTCGGACAGGTGATAGGTCAGCCCCACGATGGCCAGGGTGCCGTCGCGAACCCCGTCCGAGATCGCGGTCGACCGGTTCAGCAGCTGCAGGCCGGTCTCGGTGACATGCCGGGCCTCGAACTCGTCGACCCTCGACAGTCCCTCCCGGCGGCCGATCAGGATGGACGGCATCACCCGCTCCACCACATCGCGGACATACCCACCAGGCACTTCACCCTCACCCAGGGCCGCCAGTGTCGCGCCCACGGCGCCGCAGCTGTCATGTCCGAGGACCACGATCAACGGCACCTTCAGCACCGCGACGGCGTACTCGAGCGAGCCCAGCACCGCGCTGTCGATCACGTGTCCGGCGGTGCGCACCACGAACATGTCCCCGAGGCCCTGATCGAAGATGATCTCGGCGGCGACGCGGCTGTCGGCACACCCGAACACCACCGCGGTGGGTGTCTGCGCGGCGGCCAGGCTCGCCCGGTGTTCGACGCTCTGGCTGGGATGCAGTGGTTTGCCGGCGACAAACCGCTCGTTACCCTCCTTGAGTGCTTTCCACGCGGTCAACGGGCTCGTATTGGGCATGGCCGTCATTCTGCCTGAGTCGACCGCAATGATCGATGCGGAAGGACTAATTGATTGGTACGCCCACGCCCGGCGTGACCTGCCGTGGCGGCGTCCAGATGTATCGGCGTGGCAGATCCTGGTCAGCGAATTCATGCTGCAACAGACACCGGTGGCGCGGGTGGGACCCATCTGGCTCGACTGGGTGGCCCGCTGGCCCACCGCGTCGAGCACCGCCGCGGCGAGCGCCGCCGACGTGGTGCGCGCCTGGGGCAAACTCGGGTATCCGCGCCGCGCAAAACGACTGCACGAGTGCGCGATCGCCATCGCCGACGACCACGGCGACATCGTGCCCGAGGATGTCGACGCCTTGCTCGCACTGCCCGGGATCGGCAGCTACACCGCCCGGGCGGTGGCGTGTTTCGCCTACCGGCAACGGGTCCCGGTGGTCGACACCAACGTCCGCCGGGTCGTCGCCAGGGCTGTCCACGGTGTGGCCGATGCCGGCTCGCCGTCACGTCGCGACCTCGAGGACGTGGCAGCACTGCTACCCGACGGCGACACCGCGCCGCAGTTCTCCGTGGCGCTGATGGAGCTGGGGGCCACGGTGTGCACGGCACGCGCACCCAAGTGCGGGGTGTGCCCGCTGCAGCACTGCACGTGGCGGTCGCGAGGATACCCGCCCGGAGCGGCGACACCGAAGCGCACGCAGCGCTACGCCGGCACGGATCGGCAGGTGCGGGGACGGTTGCTCGACGTGCTGCGCGCGAGTGCGGCCCCGGTCAGCCGAGCCGAGCTCGACGTCGCGTGGACGGCCGACACCGCCCAACGGGACCGGGCGCTGGATTCCCTGCTGGTCGACGGGCTGGTCGAGCAGACCTCGGACGGCCGGTTCGCGCTATGTGGCGAGGGCGATCCCTTGACGTGACACACTGACTAGACAATCGTCATCCGGGGGAGGTTCGATGGTGCGCTCAGACGCCCAACACCGCTTGGGGCCGTACCGGGATCCCAACATCGACACCGCGGTGTTCGAGGCAACGCGACGCCTCCTCGAGGAGCGGGGCTACCGCGGAACCTCGATCGACGGAATCGCCGAGGCCGCCGGAGTCACCCGCCCGACGATCTATCGACGGTGGGGCTCCAAAGCACACGTCGTCTACGAGGCCGTCTATTCGGACGACGACGCCAATGTGGTCCAACCGGCGTCACTCAATCCGCTCAAGGTCATCTCCGACGTCGTGCGCAGCGTGCTGGCACACATGGGTGCGCCCGCCGCTCGGGAGGCGCTGCCGGGCCTGATGTCGGACATGCGGACCGACGATGCGCTACGCAGCCGGCTCCCGGACCAGCATTCGGCCACTGTCGCTGCCGGCCTCGCCGAGCTGTTGTCCCGGAACCACGAGGCCTTTCGCGACGTCGATGCCGACATTCTGCTGGACGTCGTCGCCGGCGCGGCGATCCACGCGCTGTGCATCCGGGATGTCACCGACCTCGATGCCTATGCCGAACGGCTGACCGACCTGCTGCTCAACGGACTGCTCGTCCGCGACGGCGACTAGCCCGAGCGCGGATCGACCACGACACGGGGTCGGCCTATCGTGGGTTACAACGTGTCCCCGGCGCCGATCGGCCAGCCCGGCTCGGTCTTCGTCCCGGTGCAGGCCTCGCTGGTCGCGTTCGACCCGACGACCGGCATCGCTGAGCGAGTGCTGGCCGACACCACCGAAGGCACCGAGGGCATCCTCAACATCGTTCCGAACGGGATGATCTACGCCACCATCGGTGCGTTCACCACCACCTCGCTGGCACCGCTGGCGCCGTACCTGAACAGTGTTCTACCCGAGGGGTACTCGCTGCTGACGCCCACCGGCGGAGTGAACGGTTTCACCCCGCAGTAACCACCACCGAAGGTCCCCCGGCCGCCACGGCCTCCGCGTGGTGGCGGCCGGCGATCGTTCGCCAACCGTCGCTCAGGCCACCCCGGCCGGCGTCTCGACCGCACCCGGGCATGCGAAACGGCGGCGGTAGTCCGTCGGCGTCACCCCGATGACCCGGCGGAAGTGATGGCGCAGCAGCGTCGCATTGCCGAAGCCGGACCGGTCGGCGATGCGGTCGATGTCCAGCGTCGTCTCCTCGAGCAGCCGGCGGGCGAACAGCACCCGCTGGTCGGTCACCCACTGCATCGGCGTGCGGCCGGTCTCCTCGACGAAACGCCGCGCGAAGGTCCGCCCGGACATGTGCGCCCGCCGGGCCAGCGTGGCCACCGTGTGCGGCTTGTCCAGGTTCGCCAGGATCCAGTCCAGGTGCGGGGCGAACCGCTCCGAGCAGCGCACCGGGATGGGCTGGTCGATGTACTGCCGCTGCCCGCCGTCTCGTTGCGGCGGCACCACCATCCGGCGCGCGATGGTGTTGGTGACCTCGCTGCCCAGCTCGCGGCGCACCAGGTGCAGACAGGCATCGATGCCGGCCGCGGTGCCGGCGCTGGTGATGAGATCACCGTCGTCGACGTAGAGCACGTTGCGGTCGACCTTGGCGGTGGGATACATGGCCTGCAGCTGGTCGGCGTGCATCCAGTGGGTGGTGCACGGGCGGCCGTCGAGCAGTCCGGCCGCACCGGCCACAAAGGCCCCCGAACACACCGTCAGGATCGTCGCCCCCGCCTCGGCGGCGCGCCGCACCGCATCCAGCGCCTCCGGCAGGTAGTCCGAGGAACCGATCGCGGGGATGGCGACAAGGTCGGCGCCGACCAGATCGTCCAGTCGGTGCTCAGGGATAATCGCCGCCCCGACCGACGTCCGCAGTGGCGTTCCGGGCTCGGGACCACACACCTTGAAATCGAAGTTCGGCACCCCGTCGGCCGAGCGGTCTATTCCGAACACCTCACAGATGACGCCGAATTCGAACACCGCCACCCCGTCGAGCACCAGCGCCGACACACTCTTGATCGTCATGGCAGCATCTTAATGGCGGGGTTCACTACTGCCGTTGATTGCGCCCCAAATCGTCCGTGCACGCAGTGAGGAACGTCTCGACGGCTTCCCGGTATTTCCCCGGCGCCTCGTCGTGCACGAGATGCCCCGCGTCGGGCACGTGCAGATACGTGGCCCGGCGCGCCGTCTGCGACATGGTGCGCATCTGCCCGGCCGGGGTGACCGAGTTGCCGGCCTCCAGCAGCAGCGTCGGCACCGACACCGCCCGCCACTGGCTCCAGTAGTCGCGGGTCCCCCACTGCGCGGCGATCTCGATCCAGCGCCGTGTCTCGCCGTGCAGCCGCCACCCGGTGGGAGTGCGATCGAACGCCTCCAGGAAGTAGCGCCCCGCGACCGGCCCGAACACGTCGGCCACCTGCTGCTCGGTGGTGAACTCGACCGGCAGCGCCTGCAGCCACGGCTCCCACGGGCCGGTTGTGCGCCCGCGGAAATCAGGCGCCATGTCCTCGACGACAACCGCCGACACCAGCTCCGGACGCGCCGCGGCCAGGCACCACGAATGCAGCGCACCCATCGAATGCCCCACCAGGATCGCGGGCCTGCCCAACGACGCGACCGCAGCACCGAGATCGGCGACGAACCGCTCGGTGGAGATCGGTTCGGTGTCGTCGACCCCGCGTCCCCGATGCCACGGGGCGTCGTAGGTGAACACCTGCCCGTGGCGGCTCAGCCACGGCAGCTGCCGCGACCACGTGCTGCCCCGCCCCATCAATCCGTGTACCAGCACCAGCGGCCGACCCCGCCCGCCCCGGGCGGTCAGAACGGCGCCGGCAGCCGGTCCGGGAAGGGAATCCATGGGCTCATCATGCCGACACCACGCGGTAGCCTGAAGAGCATGTCCAGCCAGACTCCCGTGGTGAAGATCAACGCGATCGAGGTCCCGCCCAACGCCGGCCCGGAACTCGAGAAGCGGTTCGCCCACCGCGCCCACGCCGTCGACAACCAGCCGGGTTTCCTCGGCTTCCAGCTGCTGCGCCCGATCAAGGGCGAGGACCGCTACTTCGTCGTCACCCAGTGGGAGTCCGAAGAAGCATTCCAGGCCTGGGCGAGCGGACCTGCCATCGAGGCCCACGCCGGGGAGCGGAAGAACCCGGTCGCCAAGGGCGCCTCGCTGCTGGAATTCGAGGTTGTGCTCGACGTTGCGGGGACTGACACCACCGCGTGAGGCGGCCGGGGCCCGGCGCCGTGCGAGCACACTGACCGTTGCGCTGGCCCTCGTCGCCGCCCTGGCCTGCGCGTGCGCCGCACCCCGTCCGGCTCCCGCCGACGGCAGCTACGGCGTACCCATCCAGATCAACACGCCGCAGGGTCTGCGCGCCAAGCAGACCATGGACATGCTCAACAGCGACTGGCCGATCGGTGAGGTCGGTATCCGCACCCTGGCCGCCCCCGACCTCGTCGAACACGTCGGTGTGACGCTGGACCGGATGTGGTGGGATCGCCCGTTCACCGTCACCGACGTCGAGATCGGCGCCGGGAACGCCACCCTCGATGTGGTGACCTCCTACGGGGTCGAGCAGGAGATCGCACTGCGCACCGACGAAGCCGGGATGGTCGACCGGTTCTACGTCACCCTGGTGCCGCCCGAGATCGCCGACTGGCCCGACATCGACGCCGAGCTGAGCAGCTCCGGTGCGCGCTACTCGTATCAGGTCGCCAAGGTCACCGACGGCACCTGCACGAAGGTGGCGGGCACCAACACCGACATGTCGCTGCCGCTGGCCTCGATCTTCAAGCTCTACGTGCTGCTCGCCGTCGCCGACGCGGTCACCGCCGGCACCCTGTCGTGGTCGGACACCCTCACGATCACCAAGGAAGCCAAGGCCGTCGGCTCCTCCGGATTCGACGAGGCGCCGCCCGGCACCGAGGTGAGCGTGCGCGCAGCCGCCCAGCAGATGATCTCGGCCAGCGACAACATGGCCACCGACCTGCTGATCAACCGGCTGGGCCCGGGAGCCATCGAACGCGCACTGGTCGCCGCCGGGCACCACGACCCCGCCAGCATGACGCCGTTTCCGACCATGCACGAACTGTTCTCGGTCGGGTGGGGCGAACCGGACCTGCGCGAAGAATGGAAGAGAGCGTCCCGCCAGGACCGGGCACAGTTACTGCAGCAGACCAACACCCGCCCCTACCAGCCGGACCCGGAGCGAACCCACACCCCGGCCTCGGCCATCGGCGCGGAGTGGTACGCCAGCGCCGCCGACATCTGCCGGCTGCATGCGGCGTTGCAGACCGCCGCGGTCGGCGAGGCGGCCCCGGTCAAGGACATCCTGTCGTTCGTCCCCGGCATCGACCTCGACCGCACGCAGTGGCCCTACATCGGCGCCAAGGCCGGAAACCTGCCCGGGGACCTGACCTTCAGCTGGTACGCCGTGGACCACACCGGGCAGGGCTGGGTGGTCAGCCTGCAGTCGAACTGGCCCGAATACCGCAGCCAGACCGCCGCGGCCTGGCTGCTGTCGATCGCCAAGCAGATGTTCCGGTTGGTCGAAAGCTAGCTTCCGTTCAACCGGCGCCGACCGGTGCGGGGTATGCTCCCCCTGCTGCGGTGTACGGGAACCCGGTGTGAAACCGGGGCGGCCCTCGCCACTGTGAACGGCTAGTCGGTGTCCAACACGCCACTGCCCGCGCTCCTCGCGCGGGTGGGAAGGCGGACCCCGGCGTGCCGGACCCCCCGGGGGGACCGGTGAATCCGTGAGCCAGGAGACCGACCGCAGCACCGGTATCGATGCCCACGAGGTGCTGGGCGGAAAGGTCAGTTCAAGATATGCACATCGCAGAGGGGTTCCTACCCCCGGCGCACGCGGTGGCCTGGACCGTCGCGGCGGCTCCGTTCGTCGTCCACGGCGCCATGCAGGTCGTCGCCACCGTCAAGCGTCAACCGTCGGCAGGCCCGCTGCTGGCCGCCGTCGGCGCGTTCTCCTTCGTCATGTCGGCGATCAAGCTGCCGTCGGTGACGGGATCGAGTTCACACCCCACCGGCACCGGGCTCGGAACCGCCATCTTCAAACCGCCCGTGATGGCGTTCCTGGGATCCATCGTCCTGCTCTTCCAGGCGCTGCTGCTGGCCCACGGCGGCATCACCACCCTGGGCGCGAACGTCTTCTCGATGGCGATCGCCGGGCCGTGGGCGGGCTTCGCGGTGTTCTTCGCACTGCGCAAGGCCGGGGTCGGGGTGCTGCCGGCGGTGTTCGCCCTGGCGTTCGTCGCCGACCTGGTCACCTACATCGTCACCAGCCTGCAGCTGGCGCTGGCGTTCCCGTCCGTCGAGGGCGGCTTCGGTGAGAGCTTCGTCGAGTTCATGGGGGTCTTCGCGATCACCCAGGTGCCGCTGGCGATCGTCGAGGGACTCATCACCGTCGTCGTGGTCCGCGTGCTCATGCAGGTCGCCTCGTCCGAGCTGCTGGACCTGGGCTTCCTCAAGCGCAAGGAGGTGCCGGCCGGCGCCGGCGACGAGCACCGCAGCAGCGAGCGCGAGGAGGTCCAGCCATGAGTTCACCCGAGAACAGGTCCGGTTCGCGTCCGGTCTGGGTCATGGCGATCGTGCTGCTCGCCATCGCCGCCGCCATCGCCGTGGGATCGCTGCTCTACGGCTACTCGCAGGACGCCGAGGCCGAATTCGGCGGGGCCGACGGCCAGGCCGAAGAGGTCATCGTCGAGATCGACGCCGGCTATGAACCCTGGTACGACGCGCTGGTCGGTGAACTGCCCGGCGAGGTCGAGTCCGGGTTGTTCGCACTGCAGGCCGGACTCGGGGGCATCGTCCTCGGCAGCGCGGTCGGCTGGTACGCCGGACGCCACCGAGGGCGGACCGAGGCCGGCAAAGGGGCACCCGGCGGTTCCTGAGTCGCTGCGGTGAACCCGCTGGATCTCAGCGCCGCGCAGAACCGGTGGGCGGCCCATCCGGCCGTCGAGAAGCTGTGCCTCTACGGCGGGCTGCTGCTGTGCGCGATGGTGCTGCCACCGCGCACAGCGGCCCCCCTGGTGCTGCTGACCGTCCTCGTCGCGACACTGCTGCTGGCCCGGGTACGGCCACGGCTGTTCGTGCTCGCACTGCTCGGCCCCGCGGTGTTCATCGCGCTCGGATCGGTGCCGATCGCGGTGAGCCTGCGTGGCGGACCCCACCTGGAGCCCGGCGGCCTCGACCTCGCGGTCGACACCGCACTGCGCGCGATCGCCGCCTCCTCCGCGACGATCGGTCTCGCGGTCACCACCCTGATGGCCGACCTGCTCGACCTGGCCCGGCGGGCCGGCGTCCCGGCCCCGCTGTGCCACGTCGCCGACCTGACCTACCGGCTGGTCGGCATCCTGATCCGCTCGGCGCGCACCGCGCGAGAAGCGATCGGGCTGCGCCTGGGACTGCAGAACCCGCGCGCCGCCATCACCGCGATCGGCAGCCAGTCAGCGCTGACCTTCGTCCGGGCCACCGAACGCGGCCGCGCCATGTCCGAGGCGATGTCGCTGCGCGCCGAACCCGGTATGACGGCAGTGCTCACCGCCGACCGGCGGGTGCGTCCCGCCCGACTGGCGGTGACCGCCGTCGTGCTGGCAGCTGTCGCGACCACCTCGATACTGACCTGGAGGTCCTGGCATGGCGGGTGAAGCAGGGGAAGACAGGGAAGCTGGGGAAACCGAGGTCCTCGCACTGCGTGGTGTCGGCTTCGGCTACCCGCGCGGAGCGAGGGTCCTCGACAGCGTCGACCTGTCACTGCGGCCGCGGCAGCGGATCGCCCTGCTGGGCGCCAACGGCTCCGGCAAGACCACGCTGCTGCGCATCCTGGTCGGGCTGACGAAGCCAGCGACCGGTGCGGTGTGTCTCGACGGCGCGGCGATCACCGGCTCGAGGGCCGACCGCACCCGGCTGCGCAGCCGGGTGCAGATGGTCCTGCAGGAACCCGACGACCAGATCGTCGGCGCGACCGTACGCGCGGATGTGTCGTTCGGGCCGAGCAATCTCGGTCTGGACCGGGACGAGGTGGTGGCCCGCGTCGACGAGGCGATGGGCGCGCTGGGCATCACCGAGCTCGCCGACCGCCCGCCCAATCATCTGTCCTTCGGTCAGCGCAAGCGGGTGGCGATCGCCGGGGCAGTCGCGATGCGACCGGGCGTGCTGCTGCTCGACGAGGCCACTGCGGGGCTGGACCCACGCGCGGTCGAGGACCTGCTGCAAACCCTGACCGCGCTGTCACAGGCGGGTACCGCGGTCGTGCTGGCCACCCACGACGTCGACATCGCATGGACCTGGTCGGCCGAGACCCTCGTCCTCAGCGACCGGGCCCTGCGCCGCGGCCGGACCCACGACCTGCTGGCCGACGGCGAGCTGCTCCACAGTGCCCGGCTGACGGTCCCGTGGGGTGCGGCGGTGTCGGCGAAACTGGATCGCACCGTGCTGCGCCCCGGCGACGTCTGAGAACGCCGGAAAGCACCGAGGCGGCCACCCATCGGGTGACCGCCTCCGCGCTGTGTGGAGTCGCTACTCCGCCGCGCCCGACGAGCCGGCCGCACCGGCCTGCGCGAGGTCGGCCTCGACGTCGCCCACCGGCTTGCGGGTACCGGCGAAGGTGAACCGGGCGTCCTCGCCGGCCCCCTCGCCGTCCCAGTTCTCGACGTCGACCGTCACGAGCTGACCCGGACCGACCTCCTCGAAGAGGATCTTCTCGGAAAGCTGATCCTCGATCTCGCGCTGGATGGTCCGCCGCAGCGGGCGGGCGCCGAGCACCGGGTCGAATCCGCGCTTGGCCAGCAACGCCTTCGCCTTGTCGGTCAGCTCGATGGCCATGTCCTTGCCCTTGAGCTGGTTGGCCACCCGGGTGATCATCAGGTCGACCATCTTGATGATCTCGTCCTGCGTCAGCTGGTGGAAGACGATGATGTCGTCGATGCGGTTGAGGAACTCAGGCCGGAAGTGCTTCTTGAGCTCGTCGTTGACCTTCTGCTTCATCCGCTCGTAGTTGTTGTCACCGCCGCCCTGGGAGAAGCCCAGCCCGACAGCCTTGCTGATGTCGGAGGTACCCAGGTTCGAGGTGAAGATCAGCACGGTGTTCTTGAAGTCGACCGTGCGCCCCTGACCGTCGGTCAGGCGACCGTCTTCGAGGACCTGCAACAGGCTGTTGTAGATCTCCTGGTGGGCCTTCTCGATCTCGTCGAACAGCACGACCGAGAACGGCTTGCGGCGCACCTTCTCGGTGAGCTGGCCGCCTTCCTCGTAGCCGACGTACCCGGGAGGGGCACCGAACAGCCGCGAGGCGGTGAAGCGGTCGTGGAACTCACCCATGTCGATCTGGATGAGCGCGTCGTCGTCGCCGAACAGGAAGTTGGCCAGCGCCTTGGACAGCTCGGTCTTACCGACACCGGACGGGCCGGCGAAGATGAACGAGCCGGACGGCCGCTTGGGATCCTTCAGCCCGGCGCGGGTACGCCGGATCGCCTTGGAGACGGCCTTGACGGCGTCCTCCTGACCGATGATCCGCTTGTGCAGCTCGTCCTCCATGCGCAGCAGCCGGGTGGTCTCCTCCTCGGTGAGCTTGAAGACCGGGATGCCGGTCCAGTTGCCCAGCACCTCGGCGATCTGCTCGTCGTCGACCTCGGCGACCACGTCGAGATCACCCGAACGCCACTGCTTCTCACGCTCGGCGCGCTGCGCGACGAGTTGCTTCTCGCGGTCGCGCAGGCTGGCCGCCTTCTCGAAGTCCTGCGCGTCGATCGCGGACTCCTTCTCGCGGCGGGCGTCGGCGATCTTCTCGTCGAACTCGCGCAGGTCCGGCGGCGCGGTCATCCGGCGGATCCGCATCCGGGCGCCGGCCTCGTCGATCAGGTCGATCGCCTTGTCCGGCAGGTAGCGGTCGTTGATGTAGCGGTCGGCCAGGGTGGCGGCCGCGACCATCGCCGAATCGGTGATCGAGACCCGGTGGTGCGCCTCGTAGCGGTCGCGCAGCCCCTTCAGGATCTCGATGGTGTGCTCCACCGTGGGTTCGCCGACCTGCACCGGCTGGAAGCGCCGCTCCAGCGCCGCGTCCTTCTCGATGTACTTGCGGTACTCGTCGAGGGTGGTGGCACCGATCGTCTGCAGCTCGCCGCGGGCCAGCTTGGGCTTGAGGATGCTGGCGGCGTCGATGGCGCCCTCGGCGGCCCCGGCACCGACGAGCGTGTGCAGCTCGTCGATGAACAGGATGATGTCGCCGCGGGTGTTGATCTCCTTGAGCACCTTCTTCAGGCGCTCCTCGAAGTCACCGCGGTAGCGGCTGCCCGCCACCAGCGAACCGAGGTCCAGGGTGTAGAGCTGCTTGTCCTTGAGCGTCTCGGGAACCTCGCCGTGCACGATGGCCTGCGCGAGCCCCTCGACGACGGCGGTCTTGCCCACACCCGGCTCGCCGATCAGCACCGGGTTGTTCTTGGTGCGCCGGGACAGCACCTGCATGACCCGCTCGATTTCCTTCTCGCGGCCGATGACCGGGTCGAGCTTGCCCTCCATCGCGGCAGCGGTGAGGTTGCGGCCGAACTGGTCGAGCACCAGCGAGGTCGACGGATTGCCCGACTCCCCGCCGCGGCCCCCGGTGCCGGCTTCGGCGGTCTCCTTGCCCTGGTAACCGCTCAGCAGCTGGATCACCTGCTGGCGGACCCGGGTCAGCTCGGCGCCCAGCTTGACGAGCACCTGAGCCGCGACACCTTCGCCCTCGCGGATCAACCCGAGCAGGATGTGCTCGGTGCCGATGTAGTTGTGACCGAGCTGCAGCGCCTCGCGCAGGCTCAGCTCCAGCACCTTCTTGGCGCGCGGGGTGAAAGGAATGTGACCGGACGGTGCCTGCTGGCCCTGACCGATGATCTCCTCGACCTGGCTGCGCACACCCTCCAACGAGATGCCCAGCGATTCGAGTGACTTGGCGGCCACGCCCTCACCCTCGTGGATGAGTCCCAGCAGGATGTGCTCGGTACCGATGTAATTGTGGTTGAGCATCCGGGCCTCTTCCTGAGCCAGGACGACAACCCGACGCGCACGGTCGGTGAATCTTTCGAACATCCGTGGTTACCTGCTCTCCATCGCATAGGTAGGTGCGCCGCGTTCCCGCCGAGCTCAGCCGCTGAACCCCAGGAGCACTATGCACCTGCCGTCCACTGTAATGGGCGGCAGCGCCGACTGCCCCGCCTGGCGGCCCTTGCCTGGATGACACCAGCCGTGACTTCTGACAACTATCCGGCGCTGTCAGGACCAACGCGACAGAACCCGGAATCGTTTCCGGGTATGCCGGACCGGGGGTTCGCCGGCAGCGAACACACCGACTCGCCCGGAATCCCCGGCAACGTCCGGTGACGTTGCCAGGGCGCCAAGAGGCTAGGAGGCTAGGAGGCCAGGAGGCTAGGTCGCGGCGTGGAATGCGTCGATGACGTCGGCGGGAATCCGGCCACGGGTCGACACATTGTGGCCGTTGCGGCGGGCCCATTCCCGGATCGCGGCGCTCTGCTCGCGGTCGATGGCGGCACGACCGCGGCCCGTCGCCACAGCGCGGCCCCGCCGC